>ONJE01000328.1 GCA_900318045.1 uncultured Eubacteriales bacterium | reverse complement strand
TGCCAGCTGTGGGTATTCAGGGTCAGTAAGGTGAGCTTATCCTTTGACCGCGCCATTGGTCAGGCCTCCGATGATCTGCTTCTGCATGAAGCAATACAGCACGATGATGGGCAGCGACGCCACCACCAGGCATGAGAAGGCGAGGTTGTAGTCCACGTTGAACTCGCTCTGGAAGTTGTACTGGAACAGGGTCAGCGTCCACATCCGGTTGGAGCGGTTCAGGCACAGCAGGGGCAGCATATAGTCGTTCCAGATCGCCAGGCCTTCGCGGATCATCACGGTCGCCAGGATGGGCTTCATCAGAGGCAGGATGATCTGGTAGAAGGTCTGCAGCGTGGTCGCGCCGTCGATGTAGGCCGCTTCCTCCAGGGCGGGGGAGACGCTGGCCAGATAGCCCACGTACAGGAACATACTTTCGCAGGTGGCGTGCGCCAGGTACAGCAGCACCATGCCGGTGGGGTTCATCATGTTGAGGGCGCTCAGCAGTTTGACCAGCGGCATCATGCGCACCTGGAAGGGCAGGAAGATGCCCAGCAGGAAGAAGAAATACAGGCCCTTGAAGATCTTGCTGCCATGGAACATGCCGCGGCTCAGCGCGAAGGACATGGGCGGCATGACGAGCAGCTCAAGCACCAGCGAGAACAGGGTGATGTAAGCGGTGTTCCCGTAGGCGTACCAGAGGGTGGGGTTTTCCAGAACGGTCTTGTAGTTGCCCAGGTACAGGGACTGGGGCAGCGTGAAGAAGCTGTTGGCGCTTTCGCCGGAGGTCTTGAAGGTGGTGACCACGGTGATGTACAGCGGGAACAGAATGAGCAGCGCGCCGAGGATCAGGATGACATATGCGGCGGTGTTCATCGCACGTTTTTTCTCTGCCATTCATTCCACCTTCTTCCCGTTCGTGTACTTGATCTGGATAAAGGAGATCACGGCGATGATAAGGCCGGTGATGACCGCCTGGGCGATCGCGTAGCTGAAGCGGTTGCGCTCCCACGCGTTCTGCCAGATGAGCAGGGCGATGGAGGTGGTGGCGCCGCCGGGGCCGCCCTTGGTCATGGAATTGATGTAGTCGAAGACGTTCAGGCCCTGCTTGACCGCCAGCACCAGTACCACGCTCAGGGTGGGCATCATGTACGGCACGGTGATGGAGCGGAAACGGTGCCAGGCGTTGGCGCCGTCAATGGAGGCAGCTTCGTACAGATCGGCGGGAATGGTCTGCAGCCCTGCCAGGAACAGCAGCGTGGGCAGCGCCAGGCCCTGCCAGAGATGTACGAACAGGATGCCGTATATGGCTAGCTGGCGGTTGGCGATGATGTTCTCCGACAGCGTCGCGCTGCCGATGGCCTTGCCGATGGAGGGGAGCACGTAGAAGTACACCTGCTTGAATACGAGGCCGATGGTGATCATGGACAGCACGGCCGGCATGAAATACAGCGTGCGGAAGAAGGTGCGGCCCTTCATCTTGCGGTCCAGCAGCATGGCAAGGATGAAGCCCAGGACCACGATGCCGAGGACCAGGAAGATCGTATAGCGCAGGTTGAAGATCAGCGCGTTGCCGAAGCGCCGGTCACTGGTGAGCACCTTGACGTAATTGTCGATGCCGATGAAATTGAACGTGGTGCCGATGCCCGTCCAGTCCGTCAGAGAGTAATAGATGCCCATGACGATGGGGGTGATGAGGAAAACGCAGTACAGCGCGAATCCCGGGAGGGCCATCAGCAGGTAGGTGGTCCACTGCTCTTTGCGCATCAGGTGATGCGGTCTGGGTTTGCCAGGCACGACCGTCATACCTTTTCACACTCCTTGCATAAAATAATGGCGGGACCGGCGCCCGAGGGAGTGACGGTCCCACCGAAGGGGAATGATGCGGGATCAGTTGTTGTAATAGTCCTCGATGGTCATCTGCGCATCGGCATAGAAGGTCTCGATATCCTTGTCGAGGATCAGGTTGGTGGCGGCGTCGCCCAGGGCCTTGCGCATGCCGGAGGGCCAGATGGCGTTCAGGCTCAGCGCGGTGTGGCCGGCGGCCATGGCGGCGTTGATCTTCTCAAGCTCCTTGACGCTGTATACGACGCCCTTGATCACGTTGGGGCTGCCTTCGATATCGGTGTACACCTGCGCGACGTCGGTCTTGCTCAGGTATTCCATGAACTTGAGGCAGGCTTCGGGATACTTGGTGTTCGCGGAGATGCAGAAGCTGGTGTCGATGGAAACGATGACGTTGCTCTGCTCACCCAGCGGGTTGGGCAGCGGGATCATGGCGACGGGGAGGTCCGGCTTGAAGCCCAGGAGCGTGCCCAGGGACCACTGGCCGTTGATGGTCATCGCGGCGCCGTCGTTCAGGAACAGCTGGTAGCTCTCGTCGTAGCCGGCACCCTTGGAATCGGGGTTGGTGTACTTGGCGATGTCCAGGGAGGCTTCCGCATAGCCCTTGAGGACCTTGGAATCGTGGGGATCCAGTTCGCCGGCGGCGATGGCTTTGAATTCGTCGTCGTTATCCGCCAGCATGGACATCATGCGCTCCATGCGCTGATAGACCATGTCCTTGTCCGGGAGGCCGAAGCCGTAGATGCCGGCAGCCTGCAGCTTCTCGCAGGCGGCCATCAGGTCTGCCCAGGTCTCAGGCAGCTCGATGCCCTGCTGCTCGAAGATATCGGTGCGGACATACAGGCCGTAGCAGCTCAGGCTGTAGGGCATACGGTAGATCTTGCCTTCGCAGGCGGACAGGGCCAGGGTGGAGGGCTCCACGTTGTTCAGGAACTCTTTGCCGGTCAGGTCCATGATCAGGCCGCTCTTGAACATGAGCTCATAGGTGGTGGAGGTGGTGATGCCGAACATGTCGGGCAGCTTGCCTTCGGTGGCACGGCTCTGCAGCACGGTCGCGGCGTCGGGGATTTGCACGAAATTGACCTTGATGCCGGGGTTCTCGGCGTTGAACTGGTCGATCACCTTCTGCATGGCCTGGATGGCGGCGGTCTCAGACTTGTGGTAGAGGAATTCGATCTCTGCCACGTCGTCGGCCAGGGCAAAGGACGCGGCGGACATCAGCATGACCGCTGTCAGGAGGAGGCACAGAAACTTTTTCATATGGTTTCCTTCCTTTCGTGTGATTAATGAAATTTGGGCAGTAAGCGCTGCCCTGATCAACACTAATATTACACCTGAAAACCTGATGTGTCAACAAAGAAAAGTTCAATCTGAGACGGATGCCGCCGTATTATACATATGCGATACATATAACGAAATCCGGGCTGCGCCCGTGTGAGGCGGTCAGCCCGGAGA
>ONJE01000023.1 GCA_900318045.1 uncultured Eubacteriales bacterium | reverse complement strand
AAAAACCTCGATTACCCTCCAGGTAACCTTCGGTTTTTGCAGTTTGCATCCGACTAAAATTCATCTCGTTACTGCACCACTCGATTATGCGGTATTTCCAAATAATATTGGGAGGTAATACTGATGAAAAAGATTCTGACTCTGACCCTTGCGATACTCTTTGCGCTTGCCGCGATGACTGCTTCACTCGCTGAGGCGGAGATGGCCGAAGGCGCTGACAGCGATTGGTATATGGATATACTGGCCGACTTTTACATACTCGCTGATTTTCCCTACCATGCCCTGGTGGACATCAACGACAACGGCGTGCCGGTGCTGCTGATTTCCACCACCGGCGATTCATTCATCACCATGGATGACAGGGCTTTCGTCTACCTGTATGAAAACGGCGCGCCCAAAGAGGTTCTGGAGGTCGGCGGTGGTGGCGGCGACGTCTTCTACGCCAACATGGAAGCGCATACGCTGACCCATTTCTCCCGCATCTCCGGCGAGAGCCACATCGAGGTTTATCATCCCGTGAACGGCGCGCTGGAGCTGGTGACGAAGCTGGATACCTATGAACCCCATCACAGCCCCGATGTCGACAACGCGGAAACGATCTTCTATCAGGACGGCCAGACGGTTTCCGAGGAAGCGGCGAACGAGCTGATCGGCCTCTATGCCACCGACAACGCGATCTGCTATGAGAGGACGGAGGTTCCGGCGCTTCCGGCGGCATTTGATCTGCACGCGAACACCCAGCCGGTTGTGGATTCCCCGGAATGGGTGACCAGCCTTCCCGCCGCCAAGGACGCCAGTCAACTCTTTGTGGTCGCCGGTCTGGGCATGGACAAGACCACGGCCAGCATTTCCATGCACCAGAAGGATGATCAGGGCAACTGGAAGCAGATTCTTTCCACCCCCGGCTTCGTGGGCAAGAACGGCCTTTGCCTGGACGCGGATCACAAGGAGGGCTGCGGACAGACGCCCATCGGCGTGTACCATTTCAACAAGGCGTTTGGCATTGCAGCCGATCCCGGATGCAGCATTCCCTATACCCAGGTGGACGACAGCGTCTACTGGTCCGGCGATCCGAAGTATCATTACAACGAGATGGTGAACATTGAAGACTACCCGGCGTTGAACATGGATGACAGCGAGCACATCGTGGATTATGAATACCCGTACCAGTATTGTCTGAACATCAGCTTCAACGAGGAAGGCACCCCCGGCCGCGGCTCCGCCATTTTCCTGCACTGCTTCGGCCTCAACAAGCCCTACACGGGCGGCTGCGTGTCCATGCCGGAGAACATTATGAAGAAGGTCATGCAGAACGTCCGGGAGGATTGCGTCGTGGTGATCGACACCCTGGAGAATATGAACGGCACTCTGTAATAAGGAGGTTCTAATCCATGAGGGCAATCAAACGCTCTTTTGCTCTGGCGCTTTGCCTGTGCCTGCTGTTGGGGAGCTGCGGCACTCTGGCGGAAAGCTTTTCCGCCCGTCAGATTGACTTTTGCAAGGAGTATGTCAATCTGAGGGAGCGGCCCGACAGCAAATCCCGGTCGCTGGGTCAGGTGTATATCGGGGAGGTGGTCGTGGCCGCGCCCTACGACGACGCCTTCAGCTACTGCTGCTACAACGGACAGTATGGCTACATTCGCAGCGAATACCTCAACGCCAATATCCAGCCCTGGTCCGAAGGCACCTTCTACGTAACAAATTGCAGGGAATACATTTCCCTGCGCAGGATGCCCATGAAGAGCGCCGACGTGCTGGCCCGGATCCCTCTGGGCGCGACGCTGGATGAGATCTACTACCACGATGGCGGCGACACGACCGACTGCTTCGTCTACGTGAAATACAAAGGGCAGTACGGCTTTGTGCTCTGGGATTACCTGGCCGCCGAGTGGCACGAGGGCGGCCAGTAACCGAAGCGAGATAATCGCTCCCATTTATGACGATGACGGCGAGATCGACGATATTCTGACCGTGAACATCAACGGCGAGATCATCGAAGATGAGGAAGCCGCCATGGAAAGCTCCGACTGGACCAGCGAGGTCGTGGATACGCTGAAGGTCATCGACGACTGATACGTGCCAAGGATCGCAACTGTTTCACAATCACATCCCCCCGTACCTGCGGCGGGGGGATGCGCATAAACGGGGAGGTTTTGAAAATGAAAAAAGCACTGTGCATAATGACGGCGCTTCTGATGCTCACGGTTTCGTTTGCACTTGCGGAGGCCAACGCCCCTGTCGATGACAAGATCATCGAGCGCTTTTCCGACACCTGGGTGGCCGACGGCCTTGCCCTCGAGATCTGGGCCGAGGACGGCGCCTTCCACTGTCGTGGCACACTGGGCGACGGCGAGATCGAGAGCGATGAGGATTCATGGGAATACGCCGCCTGCCGCTACGACGCCGCCAGCGAGAGCCTGCAATGCGCCGACGGCACGCGCACCCATGAGGTCTACGACACGGCCGCGAAGGAAAAAAAGGTTGAATCTACGGCCACGGGGCTGACTGCCGTGGTATTCTTCGCGAATGGCGCGGACAAGCTGATCTGGAACGATTCCGAGGGCATGACGGGCAACACTGCGCTCAGTCGCCTGAAAGACGCCGAGGCGGAGGACGCCGCCGAGGCGAAGCGCTTCGTGGGCCGCTGGGGCTGCGGCCGCGCTACCATCGACATCACAGATCGGGGAGACGACAGCTATAATGTGCGTATTACCTGGGGCAGCAGCGCGGCCCAGTCCGTCGAATGGGCATATGACTGCGTCTATGACGGCGCGAAGAAGTGTCTGCACACCTATGCCCCGGGCAGCAAGACCACCGTCACCTACGCCGAGGGCGGGGACATCGAATCTGCCGTGAAGGAGTACGACGACGGCCAGGCCTCCTTTACCATCGACGGCGACGGCATGCTCATTTGGGACGACGCGAAGGAAAACGCCGGCGCGGATATGCGGTTCGAGCGTGGCATCGCGCCTGGCACGCAGGTCAATACCCTCATCGTGGAGGGCAGCTTTGTCGTCCAGATTCCCGTGGCGGAGGGCAACGACGGCTGGCAGGCCGATGACATGTCCCAGGACGATTCCGTCGTCAAGCTGTACGACGCCGACATCATCGAGGACACCTTCGTGGCCCGCTACGATCCCACCGGCGACGGCGACATGGCCGTCTGCGTAAAGCACATGAACGGCATCGCCTGCGACGAGGCGTTCACCTGGGATCTGCGGGTAAAGGGTGGCGTGGTGCAGGAGATCATCGGCGGCTCTCATGCCCAGGCCCCCGACGAAGCGGAACTGAATCCCCAAATTGCGGGCGATTGGCAGATTGATGATAATGTCATGGCGGGTATGACCATCGCGAAGAATGAGGGTCGTGGCTGGGCCCTGGAGATTCGCTCGGCGTTCCCGAAAGCGCGCGTGTTCCGCGCAAACGTCTGTTTCGACTGCGAGCGCAATGCGCTGGTCTTTAACGACGGTATCTACTATGACTTCGAGATCGACAATACGCCTGAAGGCAAGGTTGGCGAGGCGCTGGCTTCCGATGTCGAGGGGTCGCTGGCGTTGACGGCGGATGAGGAAGGAAACATCATACTGGCGTGGTACAATGCGCTTGAGACCGATGAGACAGCGCGCTTCCATCGTCCTGAGGGCTGGGACGAGGAAGAATAACAGGAGGAGGAAAAAGCAAGGATGAAAAAATCATTGTGTCTGCTGACGGCGCTGCTGATGGTATGTTTCGTCCATGTGGCGTTTGCCGGTTCAGGGAATACGTCGTTCAGGAGCGTCAATCATAAGGGGTATAACACTAAGGCTCCGGAGAACACCCTTCCGGCATTTGAACGCTCCGCGGAGATGGGATATCGATATGTGGAGACCGATATCTCCTTCACGAAGGACGGGGTGCCGGTTCTACTGCATAATCCCAGCATCAACGTCATGGCGCGGAATCCGGATGGGAGCGAGCTTCCGCCGGAAGACATAATGATCGATACGCTCACCTACGAGGAAGTACTCCAGTATGACTTTACAAAAGGAATGAAAGGCTACAAGGGGACAAAGATCGCGAGGCTGGACGATTTTCTGGATCTGTGCAGGGCGAAATCCCTGCATCCCTATCTGGAACTGAAGAAGAACGGCGACTATAAGAAGGATCAGATCATAGATCTTGTAAAACTGGTCAGGTCGAAAGGCATGGCGGGGAAGGTCAGCTGGATCTCCTTCGAGGCCGAGTATCTCAAGTGGGTCAGTCAGGAAGACCCGAAAGCCAGACTGGGCTATTTGAATGTAGTCTCTGATGAGGAGACGATGAAGGAATCGGTCAAAGCCGCGAAAGCTTTGAAGACCAGCAAAAACGAGGTCTTTCTGGATCTGGCCAATAAGACCGAGTTTGTCACCTATGATTATTCGCTCTGCGAGAAGGAAGGGCTTCCTGTTGAAATCTGGGTGAATGACGAACTCAACGCATTTATAGGAATAACGGAAAGAGATGTCCTGGAGACCCTGGACCCTTATGTCACAGGCGCGACCGTGGACAAGTATATCTATGGCAAACCCAGCATTGAGTTATCCCCCAGTGTCTATACCTATAACGGCGAGGTCAGGAAACCGGCGGTGACTGTCAGGCTGAATGGGAAGAAGCTCAAGAAAAGCGACTACAAGCTGACCTGGTCGGAGGGATGTAAGGATCCGGGAACCTATCAGGTAACTGCCCGTCTGAGAAAAGGAATCCTTGCGGGCGCAGGCACGGCGGAGTTCGTCATCCTGGAGGCCGCCGAGACGATCAGCATTTCCGACTGTAATATCACCGTGAAGGACCTGGCCTACACCGGCAAGAAGGTCAAAAAGCCTTCTGTGACGATCAGGTACGGCGAGACACAACTGACCGAAGGCGCGGACTACAGCTTCACCTACAACACCAAGGCCAAGGCCATCGGCGCGTACAAGCTGACCGTCACCGGCATGGGCCGTTACACCGGCTCCGTGGATGTGACCTTCAATGTTGTTCCGAAGGGCACTGCTTTCTCCAAAGTAACGGGCGGCGACAAGCAGGTCACCCTCAAATGGAAGAGTCAGAAGAATATCACGGGCTACCAGATAGAGTACAGCCTGAAGAAGGACTTCTCCGGCAGTAAAAAGATGACCGTCAAGAAGGCCAAGACGCTGACCACGACCATCAAGAAGCTGAAGGCAGGAAAGACGTATTATGTACGCATCCGGACCTACACCACGGTCAAGAAGAAGAACTACTTCTCCGCCTGGTCCAAGGCCAAGGCGGTCAAAACAAAGGCAGGCAAGGTGAAGAACAATTTCACTGTACCTAACATTGAAGTCACCATGAATGTGGGCGAAAAGTTAGAGTTGTCGCCGCTGGTTGCACCGGATGCTTCTGACAACGTACTGACCTGGACCACCAGCGATGAGACAATCGCCACGGTTTCACAGGATGGTGTCGTAACCGCATTGACGCCTGGTGAGGTTGTGATTACAGCGACTAATGGCGAGGGCGAACAAGCCACAGCTGTTGTCCGTGTAAATGAAGCAGAAGGCGTCGTACTCCTCGACCTCGGAGATAATGATTTGCTGCTTGATGTCGATGATGAATTCGGTGAGGAGATCATCACGGTCGACGGAGACACGCCTGTAGAGATTGAGGAACCGGCAGCATAACGCGATTATCATAGTCAGACGGAAACCAATAACTACTGCGCCGATGGCGAACAGCTTTCATAGCTACCCGCCACCGGCGCAGTTTATTGATCAATCCAGCAATCGTAAGTATTTGTAGATACTTGGCCGTGATAACCCGCACAACCTCGCAAACATGGAATCATTGATTATTCCCGCTGCGAAGGATGGAATATGCTTGTAGAATATAGGTAGTATGAAAAAATCACAAGGTGGAGCATTCAGGAGGGCGCCAGAAGCAGATAGTACAAAACTGGTACAAGCCAAGGAAAAAGGAAGAGGAGCAACCTCTCTCGAAGTCACTCCTCAAATCCCCTGCAATTACAGCATTTCTTACTTCCCGAAATACCGCTTCAGCAGTCCGGCGAAGGCCTTGCCGTGACGGGCTTCGTCGCGGGCCATCTCATGCACGGTGTCGTGGATGGCGTCCAGGTTCAGGGCCTTGGCGCGCTTGGCCAGGTCGGTCTTGCCGGCGGTGGCGCCGTTCTCGGCCTCCACGCGCATCTTCAGGTTCTTCTCGGTGCTGTCGGTCAGTACCTCGCCCAGCAGTTCGGCGAACTTCGCGGCGTGCTCGGCCTCCTCGAAGGCGGCAGTCTTCCAGTATTCACCGATCTCAGGGTAGCCCTCGCGATAGGCGACGCGGCTCATGGCCAGGTACATGCCCACCTCGCTGCACTCGCCGGTGAAGTTGGCGCGCAGGTCGGCGATGATGTCTTCGGGTGCGCCCTTGGCGACGCCGACCACGTGCTCGGCGGCCCAGGTCATTTCCTCGGACTGCTCGATGAACTTGGAAGCGGGGGCCTTGCAGACGGGACAGAACTCGGGGGCGGCGTCACCTTCATACACATAGCCACAGACGGAACAGACAAACTTCTTCATGAATACATCCTCCTTGATTATGTTGGTCGCATTTGCTCTTGAGCTGTGCCCATTATAACCTATTTTTGTCCGTTTGTGAACCACTCATTGGATATTTTCTTGACATTTTTCATTGCCTATGATAGGATTAAGAAGTTGAAATGTGTCTAAAACGGGAAACTATGATTTCCGGTGTATCCGCACGGAGGAGACGTAAGCAGTGATTGAAGGTTTGGTTTCCATTATCACGCCATGCTTTAACGGGGCGCGATTTCTCGCCGATACCATTGAGTCGGTGCTGGGCCAGACCTATGCCCAATGGGAAATGATCATTGTGGACGATGGCTCCACGGACGATACGCCCCGGATAGCCGAGCGCTATGCATCCCAAGACGGGCGGGTGAAGCTGATTCGCCAGCAAAACGCGGGCACAGCCAAGGCGCGGAACGCGGGTATGCGCAGGGCTATGGGACGCTACATCGCCCTTTTGGACGCTGACGACCTGTGGGAGCCGGATTTTCTCGAAAAGCAGCTGGCGTTTATGGGCCAAACGGGGGCGATCTGCGTTTGCAGCGCCTATCGGCATATCGACGAAAACGGCCGAGAGATCCAGCACCCCACAGTGCCGCTGTCGCGGATTACCCCGAAGGACATGCGGGTGATGAATCGCATCGGATGTCTGACGGGTTTGTACGACGCCAAGCCCCATGGCAAGGTGTATCTTCACGAGGAACTGCACTCGATCCGGGACGACTATGCCTACTGGTATGACATCGTCTGCCTGGAGGGCGAGGCCCGGGGCAACCCGCAGCTACTGGCCCGCTACCGTGTGCAGACCAACAGCACTACGGGCAACAAGCTGAAGCTGGTGTCGAAACAGTATCACTTCTATCGGCAGTATCTGAAGCATGGTGTATTGACGGCATGCCTGAACACGCTGCGCTGGGGCGTATCCGGCATAAGGAAGTTTTCGTGAAACGGGATGAGGGCATGACAAAGGGCGTTGCCGCGGTGGTGGTGACCTATAACCGTAGGGCACTGTTGGCACGCTGCATAGACTGCCTGCTGCGGCAGACCCAGCCGGATATGGATATATGGGTCATCGACAATGCCAGCACCGATGGCACCGGGGATATGCTCGCCCCGATGGTCCGCGACGGACGTGTTCACTACGAAAACACGGGCAGCAACCTCGGCGGCGCGGGCGGCTTTGAATACGGCCTGCGAGTTGTGTCGGAGCAGGGCTACGAATATGCATGGATCATGGACGATGATTCCATGCCCGAGCCCACGGCGCTGGAGGCACTGATGCACGCCGCGGGGGAGCTGGGCGAGTTCGGCTACCTGTCCGGCAAGACGCTGTGGACGGATGGATCCATCTGCCGGATGAACGTCCAGCGAGACCTGAAGCTTCGCAACATCACCGATTTTTCCCCGAAGCGCATACCCTCCGGTGCGGCGACCTTTGTATCGCTGCTGGTGCCCGTGCGCGTGGTGCGGGAGGTAGGCCTGCCCATCGGTGACTTCTTCATTTGGGCTGACGATTTGGAGTATACCCGCCGCATCTCCCGGCGCTGGCCCTGCTGGGTGATCACGGACAGCGTGACCGTTCACTGTTGCGAGACGAACAACGGCGGCAACATTTCCACTGACACCCCGGAGCGCATATCCCGCTACCGCCTGGCCTATCGCAACGAGGTCTTTGTCTACCGGCGCGAGGGTATACGGGGCGCGGCGCGGCTGTTGTGCAGAACACCGCTGCATGTGCTGCGGGTGCTGCTCAGATCCGACGGGCGAAAGCTGGAGCGCATTCGCGTCATATTCGGCGGTACGTGGGAGGGACTGTCCTTTCACCCGCCGATACATCGGATTGAATAATGCCCTCAGGAGCATGTCATGATGAAAGTACTGGAAGTCAACGTCGACGATGTGGGCCTGGGCGGCGTATACGCCCTGGTGAAGAGCGTCATCCGCAACAAGCCTCAGGGGCTGAAGCTGGATATTGCCTGCATTGCCGAGTTTGAAAACCCCAATAATGTCGAGACTCTGAAGCGCTTGGGCACAGACGTGTACTATGTGGGTACGACCGGCCCGCGATGGACCCGGCCTGCCGCTTATTACAGGAACACATTGAAGCTGCTGCAAAACGGCGGCTATGACTGCGTTCACATCCACGGGGATGTGGCGTATTTATTGTTGATATTTGCAAAGGCTGCCCGACGCGCGGGCGTCAATAATATCATATTGCACTCCCATGCCGCCGGACTGGACGGCGGATCGCGCCGGTTGAAGGCCGTGCTGCACAAGCTGTGCCAGCACACGTTGCCGCGCGTTGCTACGGACTTCGCTGCCTGTTCCGATATGGCCGCGGCGTGGATGTATCCCGGGCTGGATACCCGCCGGGTCGTGATGATCAGGAATGGTATCGAGTTGGAACGCTTCGCCTACGATCCCGCTGCAAGGACGCGTATTCGAGGGGAACTGAGGTTGGAAGGCGCCTTCGTGGTGGGCCATGTGGGGCGTTTCACCTACCAGAAGAATCATGAATACCTGTTGAAGGCCTTCGCCGCCATGCGCAGGAGGGTTTCCAATGCCAAACTGCTCCTGGTGGGCGAGGGTGTGCTTTTCGATCAGACCCGTGCGCAGGCAGAGCAGCTCGGAATCATGGAGGACGTGATCTTCTACGGGGCCAGCTATGACGTCGGCGCACTGATGCAGGCGATGGACCTGTTTGCGCTGCCCTCGCGGTTCGAGGGGCTTCCGGTGGTGGGCGTCGAAGCCCAGGCTGCGGGGCTGCCCATCCTGTTCTCCGATCACGTCACGCGCCAGGCGGCGCTGACGGAGCGCGTGCGATTCCTGCCCATCGATGAAAACTCCGTCGAAAAGTGGGGAGAGGCGGCGCAGGTCGTGGCAGAGGGCCCTGGCTGTGATCGTAGCGATGACTGTGAAAAGGTCCGCAAGGCGGGCTTCACTATTCAGGACACCGTTCGTGCGTTCCTGTCGCTGTACGGCGTGCCTGCGACAGACGGAAAGGCGGGTGTGACACAATGATCTACATTGTAACCCATAAGCGGGTCGACCTGCCGAAGCTGAAGGGCTACCGGGCGATCCAGGTGGGCGATGCGGCGGACAGCTTTCCCGGCTGCCTTCGCGACGATACCGGCGACAACATCACGGACAAGAACGCCAATTACTGCGAACTGACTGCGATGTATTGGGTTTGGAAGAACATTGACGACCCATACAAGGGCCTGGCGCACTACCGGCGCTATTTTGGACGGCGGGCTCTAAGCAGCCGCGTGGAGGATATACTCGGCTATGACGCGTTGGTTCACATGCTGGACGGCCGGGACATACTGGTGGCCAAGCCTGCGGTGTACCACGTCAACGCCCGGGAGCAGCTGCTCATGGATTGCTGCACGCCGGAAACCTTCGGGAAACTGGAGGCCAGCCTGGAGGCGCTCAACCCTGAATACATGGACGCCTTCCGGACATTCTTCGCGAGCAACAGGGTCTCCCAGTACAATATGCTGTTCTGCCGACAGGCGTTGTATGACGACTATTGCGCCTGGCTTTTTCCCATACTGTTCAGGCTGGAGGACCAGGTGGACCTGACCAACGCGAACATCTACCAGAAGCGGCTGTACGGTTTCCTCTCGGAACGGCTGTTGAATGTGTGGATATTGCATAACCGCCTTTCGTCGAAGTATCTGCCGGTGGTCAGCACCGAATATACCCGGAAGGATCACCTGACCTACCTGAGGCGGGACATCACCAATGGTATGAGATTCAAATGGCAACAGAGGGAGGGACACTCGTGAAATATGATTACCTGATTGTGGGTTCGGGCCTCTTTGGCTCGACGTTTGCCCGACAGGCGACGGACGCTGGCAAAAGGGTACTGGTGATTGACAAGCGCCCCAACATTGCGGGCAACATCTACACCGAGGATGTGGAGGGCATCCACGTACACAAGTACGGGGCCCACATCTTCCACACCAACGAAAGGCGGGTCTGGGACTATGTGAACCGCTTCGCCGACTTCAACCGATTCACCAACAGCCCCGTGGCGAATTACAGGGGCGAGCTGTACTCACTGCCCTTCAACATGTATACGTTCAACAAGATGTGGGGCGTGGTGACCCCGGAGGAGGCGAAGGCGAAGATCGACGAGCAGCGCCGGGAGATCACCGGTGAGCCGAAAAACCTGGAGGAGCAGGCCATCAGCCTGGTGGGCCGGGACATCTTTGAAAAGCTGGTAAAGGGCTACACCGAAAAGCAGTGGGGAAGGGATTGCAAGGACCTGCCCGCCTTCATTATCCGCCGGCTGCCAGTGCGCCTGACCTTCGACAACAACTACTTCAACGCGCTCTACCAGGGAATCCCCATCGGTGGCTATACAAAGCTGGTGGAGAACCTGCTTGCGGGAATCGAGGTACGCCTGAACTGCGACTACCTTGAAAACAAGGCCGAGCTGGATGCGCTGGCAGAAAAGGTGGTGTATACCGGTCCCATTGACGCCTACTATGGCTACAAATTGGGGACGCTGGAGTACCGCTCCGTGCGCTTCGAGACGGAGCTGCTGGATATTCCCAACTTCCAGGGCAACGCCGCCGTGAACTACACCGACCGCGAGACGCCCTGGACCCGCATCATCGAGCACAAGTGGTTTGAGTTCGGCAAGGACGCCGAGGGTAACGACCTGCCCGGGACCGTCATCAGTCGGGAGTACAGCAGTGAGTGGAAGCCGGGAGACGAGCCCTACTATCCTGTCAACGATGAAAAAAACGGCGCGCTGTACCGGCAGTACAGGGCCCTGGCCGACGCGGAGCCGAACGTGATCTTCGGCGGCAGGCTGGGGGAGTACAGGTATTACGACATGGACCAGACCGTCGCCGCCGCGCTGGCGCTGAGCAAGGCGGAGTTAGGGTAGATTTATGTGAGATCAGGGCCTCCGCAATTTGTCGTGGAGGCCCGTCGTGCGTTATGGGTCCTTCAGTATCTCATCCAATATTTCTGCGGCGCAGTACGCCAGGTTCGGGCAGGGGCGCTTGCGATAGTATGCCTCCGTCCGCGCTTCCGGCGCGCCGCCCTCGGTGGCGCTGATTCCCTTGAGCAGCTCACGACAGACGATGCTGCCATTCACCTCGCGGAATCGTCGGGCAAATTCCTGCACGAGGGCGTAGTGGGCCTTCTTGGCGGCGTAATCCTTCGGGTCGGAATATCCCCGCACGATGCCCAACACCAGCGCCGCTCCGCTGACCGTACCGCAGACCTCCCGCAGGCGCCCCAGTCCGCCGCCGAAGGACGATGCCATCCGCGCCGCGGCGTCGATTTCAATCCCTGTCACGTCGCAATAGGCGCAGAACACCGCCTGGGAACAGTTGTAGCCCTCGATAAACAGGCTCTTGGCCAGCTCGGCATGATCGGACACTTTTGTTCATCTCCCGTCGTGGATATCTACCGTATTATATCAATCCGGCGCGTGTTTGTCACCCGGTACGGCGCATCAATCACCATTGAATGTAAATTATAACACAACACATTGCCAAGACGGCGCTTTTGTGTTAAAATAAAGCGATGATGAAACCCATGCTGCGAAGGTATCATCAACATCAATTTCAGATGCGAATGGAAACTACAAGGAGGTAAGCAGTATGCAATATTCCCGCGAAGTTGAGGAAATGGTCTGCGTTGCCAAGGGCCCGCATCATGGTCCCGCGCCCATTCCCGAGGAGGGCAAGTGGATTCAGGCCAAGGAGATCAAGGACATTTCCGGCTATACCCACGGCATCGGCTGGTGCGCCCCCCAGCAGGGCACCTGCAAGCTGAGCCTGAATGTCAAGAACGGCATTATCGAAGAGGCGCTGGTCGAGACCATCGGCTGTTCCGGCATGACCCATTCCGCCGCCATGGCCGCCGAGATCCTGCCCGGCAAGACCATCCTCGAAGCCATGAATACCGACCTGGTCTGTGACGCCATCAACACCGCCATGCGCGAGCTGTTCCTGCAGATCATCTATGGCCGTACCCAGTCCGCCTTCTCCGACGACGGTTTGCGCATCGGCGCGGGCCTGGAGGATCTGGGCAAGGGCCTGCGGTCCATGGTGGGCACCATGTACGGCACCAAGGCCAAGGGTGTGCGCTACCTGGAGATGACCGAGGGCTACGTTGTGAAGATCGCTCTGGACAAGGACGACCAGGTATGCGGCTATCAGTTCCTCTCCCTGGGCAAGATGATGGACGCCATCAAGGGCGGCATGTCCCCCAACGAGGCCTACGAGAAGAACATCGGCACCTATGGCCGCTTCAAGGCCGAGGACGGCGCGGTCAAGTGGATTGACCCGCGCAAAGAGTAATAGGAGGTGCGCAAGAATGGCTCTGTTTGAGAATTATGAAGGTCGTATGCCTCAGATCCAGCCCGTCCTGGACAAGTATGGCTTCAAGAACTTTGATGAAGTGAAGGCTTTCAACAACGCCAAGGGCGTGGACGCCTATAAGATCGTCGAGAGCACGCAGCCCATCTGCTTCGAAAACGCCAAGTGGGCCTATGAGCTGGGCGCGGCCATCGCCATGAAGGAGGGCGTCAAGACCGCCGCCGAGGCCGCCCGCTGCATCGGCGTGGGCCTGCAGGCCTTCTGCATCCCCGGCTCCGTCGCGGACCAGCGCCAGGTCGGCATCGGCCACGGCAACCTGGGCGCGCGCCTGCTGGAGGAGGAGACCGAGTGCTTCGCCTTCCTGGCCGGCCACGAGTCCTTTGCCGCCGCCGAGGGCGCCATCAAGATCGCCCTGAACGCCAACAAGGTGCGCACCAAGCCCCTGCGCGTCATCCTGA
>ONJE01000025.1 GCA_900318045.1 uncultured Eubacteriales bacterium | reverse complement strand
GGAAATCGCTTGCGATTTCAGGCAAATCTGAGGGAGATGTATTGAAGGGGGACCTGTCCCCCTTCAAGCGGGCGATAGCCCGCGACAAATCAGAATTTTCCCACTTACTTGTAAATCCCTGTCTTCCGTGGTACAATACCCCCATACCAATAACCTCAAAGGAGAAACGCCTATGATCTTAAAATCCACTGCCGAACAGGTCCTGGCCGCGGCCCTGAGGACCGGCGGCGACTTTGCCGAGCTGTTCTGCGAGGATCGGCGCTCAGGCGGCATGGGGCTGGTGGACGGCCATGTGGAGAGCGCCTCCACCGTGCGCAGGCACGGCGCGGGCATCCGCGTGTACAACGGCCTGAACAGCGTCTACGTGCACACCAACGATACCAGCCTGTCCGGCCTGCTCTGTGCGGCGCGGAAGGCTGCGGACGCGGTCAGCGGTACGGGGGCGGTGGGGGACATCCGCCTGACCCGGGCCGTGGCGGCGAATATCCACCCGATCCAGGCCCTGCCCATGGACGTGGCCGGCACCCGAAAGGCAAAGCTGCTGCGGGATATGGACCTGGCCGCCCGGGCGGTTTCGCCGGAGATTCGCCAGGTCCGCGCCAACCTGATCTACTGGGACAGTGACGTGCAGATCGCCAACAGCGAAGGGCTGTTCACCGGCGATAGACGCGTCTATACCCGCATGGCATGCTCGGCGGTGGCCGAGGGCGGCGGCGAGAGCCAGTCCGGCAGCACGTCTCCCGGGGCCATGATGGGCTTTGAGCTGTTCGAAAATCGCGTGGATGTGGCCGAGCAGGCCCGCATCGCGGCCGATCGGGCGGTGACCATGCTCCACGCGGAGCCCTGTCCCGCGGGGGTGATGCCCGTGGTGATCGACGGCGGCTTTGGCGGCGTCATCTTCCATGAGGCCTGCGGCCATTCCCTGGAAGCCCAGGCGGTGGCCTTCGGCAATTCCGAGTTCGCGGGCAAGCTGGGCCAGTGCATCGCTTCGCCCATCGTCACCGCCGTGGACGACGGTACCCTTCCGGGCGAGTGGGGCAGCCTGAACATCGACGACGAGGGCACGCCCACCACGCGGCTGGTGCTGATCAAGGATGGCGTGCTGGTCAACTACATGGTGGACCGGCTGAACGGGCGGCGCATGAACATGCCCATGACGGGCTCCAGCCGACGCCAGGACTACACCTTCGCCCCGACCTCCCGGATGCGCAACACCTACATCGCCGCCGGCAGCGATGACGAAGGGGAGATCATCGCCACCTGCGGCGATGGCCTGTACGCCAAGAGCATGGGCGGCGGCAGCGTGAACCCCGTCACCGGCGAATTCAATTTCGCCGTAGCCGAGGGCTGGCTGATCAAGGATGGCAAGGTGGACCGGCCGGTGCGGGGCGCGACCCTGATCGGCAGGGGCGCGGAGGTTTTGAAGAAAATCGACCGCGTGGGCGGCAGGATGTGGATGGCCCAGGGCATGTGCGGGGCTTCCAGCGGCTCGATTCCCACCAATGTGGGCCAGCCGATGATTCGCGTGACCGACATGACGGTGGGAGGGCGATGAGCATGGACAGGAACGAATTCATCAACAGGCTGTTTGAAACCGCCCGCCGGAAGGCGGGGAACGCCCCGGACTTTGCCTGCGAGGCCTGCTATGGCAACAGCGAGAGCTTCGAGGTGCAGGTGAAGAACGGCGAAATCTATCAATACAACGTGTCCGAGGGCGGCGGCCTGGGCTTCCGGGCGCTGGTCAATGGCAGGATGGGCTACGCCTCCACCCAGATCCTGGATGAGGACGCCATCGACATGCTGGTGGACGGCGCGCTGGAAAACGCCGCCGTGGTGGAGAGCGAGGACAGGCAATTCCTGTTCGGCGGCAGCGAGCGCTACCCCGAGCTCAAGCTGTACGAGCCCCGGCTGGACGAAATCGACGCGGCGCAGAAGATCGAAATGGCGAAGCGGCTGGAGCGGTTGACCCTGGCCCAGGATAAACGCATCGCCCAGGTGGAGGATTGCGCCCTGTTCTCGGAGAAGTCCGAAAGCGCCATCGTCAACACCCTGGGGCTGAATGTGTCCACGACGGGCAACCTGCTGGGTGGCTATGTGTCAGCCGTGGCGAGGGATGGCGAGAAGGTGAACACCGGCTTCAAGCTGTTTTTCACGATGAATCCCGATGAGATCGACCTGGAGAAGGTCGCTCGCCTGGCCGCGCAGGAGGCGCTATCCGGCCTCGAGGCCGCGCAGGCCCCCTCCGGCAGCTACCGCACGCTGCTCCGCAGCGACGTGGCCGGTTCGCTGCTGGCCACCTTCAGCGGCATGTTCTCCGCCGACAACGCCCAGCGGGGCCTCTCCCGGCTGAAGGGGCGCGAGGGGGAGGTTGTCGCCGCGAGCTGTGTGACGCTGATGGACGATCCCCATCGCCCGGGCAGCGCCTCCTCCACACCCTTCGACGGCGAGGGCGTGGCGACCGTGCCGAAGGCTGTCATCAGGGACGGCGTACTGACCACGCTGCTGCACAACCTGAAGACCGCCCACAAGCAGGGCGTGACCACCACCGCCAACGCCTCCCGCCCCGGCTACGCCTCGCCCGTGGGCGTCGCACCGACCAACTTCTATTTTATGCCTGCCGACGCGGATTTCGACGCCATGCTGGAAAAGCTGGGCGATGGCCTGCTGATTACCGATTTGCAGGGGATGCACGCCGGGGCCAACCCCATCACCGGCGATTTCTCGCTGGCGGCCAAAGGCTTCAGGGTCAAGGGCGGCAAGCTCGCCGGGGCTGTGAACCAGATCACCGTGGCAGGAAATATCTACGATCTCCTCATGGGCATCGAAGCCGTGGGCGGCGATTTGGAATTCCATGCCCCCGGCGGCAGCTGCTTCGGCAGCCCGAGTCTGCTGGTCAAGGCATTGAGCGTCGCAGGGGCGTGATAGTCTGATTTGGTGAGGAGACGAGGGAACAGGGAACAGGGAACAGGGAACAGGAAAAGCCGCGCGCGAAACGATACAACCAGGGCAAAGGAAACGTTTCCGCGATAATAATGTGAAGCGGAATCCCTGAAAACCCTGTAGCGGCGATATAGACGCCACTACTGCATTCATTCGAAAAGGGCGTCGCCCCTGCAGCGTGTACGTTTTCATAATCCACGCGGCAGCCGCCATTCCTGTTCCCTGTTCCCTGTTGACTGTTCCCTTTGATCTATCCTTGGCGATACCGCTAACATCTCGATAAATCAGAAGTTACCTGATTGGATAGTGAATATCTTGACTTTTTTTGACAAATATGTTACGGTGAAAGCGTGAATCGGATTGGCATACGAAGTACCGCGCTGCATCGGTGACCCGGAGCGCCGTCATTTTGCCAACGAACAACAGTATGAATCAGGAGGAAACGGACATGAAGAAAACGCGCTTGCTCGCATGGCTGCTCATCGTCGCGATGCTGACGCTGGCCTGTCCTGCCATCGGTGAGGAAACAGAAGTGGACCTCGTCGGGAACGCGGCGGTGGAATCGCCTGACGAAGACAAGGTGGATTTGGAATTTGAAGCCGATGAATACACGCTTGTCGACGAAGGCGCGGGGGATGACCTGTCCCTTGACCTTGACAACCTTGACCTGTCCGGCGGTCTGGACGACGGCCTTGAGGGTTTCGCAGCCAACGACGGCGCCGCAGGAGCGCTGACCGGCAGCTACCAGCCCCGGGGAGGCTATGACAACGACGCCCTGTTCGGGGGCTATGTGGACATGCTGTTCGGCAAGGCGGATGCGCTCGGCCTGAAGCCCAACGGCTGGGCGGGAGATCGTCTGTCAGGCGTGGCGGCAAAAATGTATGACTACCTCCTGAAGCAGATCAAGGCGGTGGCGGCGGGAACCCTCAGCGATACCCGGATGCTTATTCCCGAAAGCGTCGTTTCCTATTCCGAGGCGGAAACGGCATTCAACGCGATTCCCGGCGTCATAGACGCGCTGCTGGTGGATTGCCCCTACCACCTGTTCTGGTACGACAAGGAGGCTGCGACCCAGTACGGTTATGATGGCGGCGTCTTCATCTACCTTCCCGTGGCCAGTGAGTTTGCCAGCAGTACCTATGCGACCGATGCCAACAAGATCAAATCGGCCCAGGTTGCCGCTACCAATGCCAAGCAGGTTGTGAATCAGTACGCCGGTTATTCCGACTACGACAAGCTGTGCAGCTACAGGGATTACATCTGCAACGCCGTGACGTACAATGACGATGCGGCCGCTGATATCAATATGCCCTATGGTAACCCCTGGCAGCTGATCTGGGCCTTCGACGGGGATTCCAGCACCAACATCGTCTGCGAGGGCTACGCGAAAGCCTTCCAGTACCTGTGCGACCTTTCCGCGTTCTCGGGAAGCATCCAGAGCCACATCGTCAATGGTTATGCCCAGGACCAGGGAGGCAGCGGTCCCCACATGTGGAACATCGTCACCATGGAGAACGGCAGGAACTACCACGTGGACGTCACCTTCGTCGACGGCGGCTTTGCCGAGGCGTTCCTGTGTGGCGCCACGGCGACCCAGGAAGAAAACGTCTACTGCGTCAAGAACGAGGTTTACTATCAGTTCGGCCCTGATACCCTGAGGGTGTATCCCGCCAAGACGCTGAAGCTGTCCGGCAGCGACTATCAGCCCGGCGGTTCCGAGACGCCTGAAACGCCCGAAGAGCAGGGCGACGATGATATGCCGACCAGTATTTCCATCGCTCAGGGCAGTAGTGCGACGCTGTACATGGGCAATAAGCTGACGCTGACGGCAAACCTGACCCCTGCGGACGCGCAGACGGCACTGAACTGGGCGTCCAGCAAGCCGGCCGTGGCGACGGTTGGCGACGATGGCGTGGTGACGCCGAAGAAGGCCGGCAAGGCCACGATCACCGTCACCACCGAAAACGGACTGTCGGCGAGCATCGCCATCAAGGTGGTTGACGCCAGCAGCGTCAAGCTGAAGAAGGGCAAGACCACCCTGAAAAAGGGGCAGAGCATCAACCTCGCCCGGGGCAAGTCGCTGACGCTGAAGGCCGTGGTTTCCCCCACCAAGGTAAAGACCAAGCTGACCTGGAAGAGCAGCAACAAGTTGGTCACCGTCAAGAATGGCAAGATTACGGTGAACAAGAAGGCCAAGGTGGGCACTAAGGTGAAGATCGTCGTCAAGACCGCCAACGGCAAGAGTAATTATATCTACATTGTGGTAAAGTGACGGCTTGAATGCCGGGACGGGGCCCCTGACGGTTGCGTATCGCGCGTGTCGGGGGCCCTGTCATGCTCCGATGACCCGCGACACATAAATCCCGTATATCACCAGCAGCGCCGCGCCCTGGCCGCGCCGGAAGCGCCCTGCCAGCAATGGCGGGGTCACGGCAACGGCGCACAGGATCAGGCAGAAGGGCATGTCCAGACTGAGGCTTTGCCGCGGCAGGGTGAGATGACCGCCATTCAGCAGTGCGCAGAGGGGGAGTATCAGCGTCAGGTCGATGATGTTCGCACCGACGATGTTGCCCACGGACAGGCTGCCCTCGCCCCGGGACAGGGCCGTCAGCGCGGTGACCAGTTCAGGCAGCGATGTGCCCACCGCGACCAGCGTCGCGCCGATCACGCCGTCGGGTACCCCGCACAGCCGGGCAAGGGCCGCGCCGTAGTCGCACAGCAGCCTCGCCCCGCCGGCGATGCCCGCCGCGCCGCAAATGAACCGCATTCCACAGCTTGCCAGCCATGCGGGTGAGGGGTGAGCGGTCCGGTCGGATTGTGTACGGGCGTGCTTGCGCCCGTCGGCGGCGCTGTGCCACAGGAACCCCGCGCACACCCCCGGCGGGACGAGCGCCCAGGGCATGTCGATCGAGCCACGCCGGACCAGAAGGCACAGCAGCGCCGCTGAACCGGCCATCAGAAGCAGTCTCCTGCCATGGCGGTGATCCAGGGGCGCGGGGGCACAGCACAGCGTGATGCCCAGGATCAGCCCGAGGTTGGCCGATACCGATCCCACGGCATTTCCCGCGGCGATGCCCGCCGCGCCCCTGGCCGTGGCCAGCAGCGATACCGCCAGCTCCGGCAGGGTGGTGGCCAGGCTGACCACTGTCGCGCCCACCAGGAATTTGGGCACGCCCAGCGCGTTGGCAAACCACACCGCAGCGTCCACAAACAGGTCGCCCCCCTTCACGGTCAGGAAGAGACCGAGGAGCAGCATGAGGATGGCGGAGAACATGGCGAACCTCCTTTATAAATCAGAATTTGATTGTCCGGCTTACCCTATGCGACCCATCAACCCCTTATCCCCGTGAAAGACTTTGTTATACCCGGCCAAAGTGAGAAAAATTAACGGAACAAACAAGAGGAAAAAAGGGGATCATGTCGAAATTTCAAAATTTGGGATTCGATGATATTTTTAATTCTGTCGATCGGCGGAAAGGCGCATTTGCGGCATTCTATGCGGCGAAGCGGCGCGGGGTGGCGTCCCGCCCGGGCGCGCGGACCGGCGTAAGACAAAACGATGGAGGGAATGAAAATGAAAGTGGAACAGAATCTGCCCGTCATTCGCGAGCGCAAGCTGGCGATTCTGAAGGGTGACCCGGAGCTCTGCGCCCAGCAGAAGAAGGCCGGGAAGCTGCTGGCCCGGGAGCGCATCGCGCTGTTGCTGGACGCCGCCAGCTTCGTGGAACTGGATGTGCTGAACGCGGACGCCGGCGTCGTGACGGGCTACGGCCTGATCGACGGCAATCCCGCCTACGTCTACGCCCAGGATTTCACCGTCAAGGGCGGCTCTGTGGGCATGGCCCATGCCCGCAAGGTCCTGAAGGTGATGGAGCTGGCCGGCAAGACCGGCGCGCCCCTGTTCGCGCTGTTGGATACCGCCGGCGCGCGCCTGGATGAGGGCATCGACGCGATGAACGCCTACGCGCTGATGGCCGGCAAGGCCAGCGAGCTGTCCGGCGTAGTGCCGCAGATCGCGGTGGTGCTGGGCCAGTGCGGCGGCATCGCCTCCGCCATCGCCGGCATGAGCGACGTCACCGTGATGAGCAAGAACGGCGCGCTGTTCGTGAACGGCCCCCAGGTAGTCTCCGCCGCGGCCGGCAAGGAAGTGGATATGGAAGCCCTGGCCCACGCCCAGGCCTCCATGCGTTCCGGCGTGGCGCAGCTGACCGCCGGCACCGACGAGGAGGCCATCGCCCTGGCCCGCAAGCTGGCCGGGTTCCTGCCCGCCAACAACATGGACGAGGTCTTCGGCGACACCCCCGACGACGTAAACCGCGAGCTGGGCGACCTGAACGCCATCGACAGCGTCGGCGACGTGCGGGACATCATCCGCCGCGTGGCCGATATGAACGACATCATTGAGCTCAGCGAGGGCTTCGCCCCTTCGATGGTCACTGCCATCGGCAAGATCGGCGGCAGCACCGTGGGCTTCATCGCCAACCAGCCCGGCAAGGACGAAGGCCGCATCACCGTATACGGCGCCAAGAAGGCCTCCCGCTTCGCCGCGTTCTGCGACTGCTTCTCCATCCCGGTGGTCACCATCGTGGATTCCATGGGCATGAAGATCTCCACTGCGCCCCAGGGTGAGCTGGCCCGCGCCGGCGCTCAGCTGATGTACGCGCTGACGGAGTCCACCAACGCCCGCGTGGCCCTGATCATCGGCAACGCCGTGGGCATGGCCTATGCCGCCATGGCATCCCGCGCCGCCAGCGATATGGTCTACGCCTGGCCGGGCGCCGTGATCAGCGCCGTGACCCCGAAGATCGCCGTGCAGCTGAATTGCGCCGACGCGCTGAAGGTGGCCGCAGATCCCTTTGCCAAGCGCGCTGAGCTGGAAGAAAAATACATGGCGGACGTCGCCGACGGCGTCAACGCAGCCAAGGCTGGCTATGTGGACGACGTGATCGAGCCCGCCCAGACCCGCCAGATCCTGGCCTCCGCGCTGGAGATGCTCTCCGGCAAGCGCGAAGCCAAGCCCGCCAAGAAGCACGGCAACATGCCGCTTTAAGGAGGCATGGACATGAGCTTTGGAGGAAAAATCGTTTATGGCCTTCAGGTGGCTGCCATCGGCCTGGTCGTCGTGTTCCTGGGCCTGGCCATACTGATCGGCTTTATCACGCTGATGGCCCAGGTGTTTAAGGTCATCAACGGCAAGAAGGAAGCAAAGGCCGCCGAGGCCAAGCGTGCCGCCGAGGCCGCGAAGGCTGCGGAAGCTGCCAAGGCTGTCCCCGTAGCCCAGCCCGAGCCGGTCGTGGAGGACGTGACCGATGACAGCGAGCTGATCGCCGTGATCGCCGCCGCCATCGCCGCCTTCACCGATTCTGACAAGCAGCTG
Source organism: uncultured Eubacteriales bacterium (assembly GCA_900318045.1). Lineage (GTDB taxonomy): Bacteria > Bacillota > Clostridia > Christensenellales > Aristaeellaceae > UBA2862. Next base: position 4,945 of record ONJE01000025.1, on the reverse strand, counting down.
GTGGTGCGCAAGGTGCGCCGGGTGTCCGGCTGGAACAGGGCCGGCAGAGCCGAGCAGGTGTACCGGTTTTAATCAAGGGAACAGGAAACCGGGAACAGGGAATGCGTTTGGCGCAACCTGCCCTTCCCGGCCTCTCATTCCTCACTATATCATGAATAATTATTCAGGAGGAAACAACAATGCGCAAGTTTGCGATTACCGTCAACGGTCAGTCCTACGAAGTGGAAGTTGAAGAGATCGGCGGCACGCCGGTGTTTGCCGCCGCGCCCGCCCAAGCGCCCGTAGCGGCGCCCGCCCCCGTGGCTGCCCCGGCCCCCAAGGCCGCGCCTGCCGCTGCCCCCAAGGCTGCCGCCGCGCCCGCCGGCGCCGAGGCCATCAAGGCTCCCATGCCCGGCAACATCAACGACGTGAAGGTTTCCAATGGCCAGAGTATCAAGAAGGGCGACGTGCTGGTCATCCTCGAGGCCATGAAGATGGAGAACGAGATCATGGCGCCCAGGGACGGCGTCGTGGCTTCCGTGAACGTGACCAAGGGCGCCACCGTCAATACCGGCGACGTACTGCTTTCCCTGAACTGATAGCGTCGGTTTTTTGAAAGCGGTAAGGAGGGTTTGACGAATGTCCAAATTGAAAAAGGTAAGCCCCAAGCGCGCGTTTGCGTGCCTGCTGGTGCTGTTCGCCCTGCTGACCGTGTTTACGGCGATGGCTGAAAATGCCGGGCAGACCGAAGCCCCCGCGGCGAGCGAGACGGCCGCCCCGGCGGAGGCTGCCGCGACTACGGCAAATAGCACCGATCCCGATATCAACTTCATGAAGGGCCTTGGCAACATCGCGAAATCCACCGGCTTTGCCAAGAGCCTGGACGGCACCGGCGGCGACTGGCGCAATTACGTGATGATCGCCGTGGCCTGCTTCCTGCTGTATCTGGCGATCGTGAAGCAGTTCGAGCCGCTGCTGCTGCTGCCCATTTCCTTCGGCATGCTGCTGGCCAACCTGCCCGCCGCGGGCATGATGAGCCATCCCACCTTCACATTCTACGCCAGCCAGCCGGAGGCGCTGGCCGCGGCCAAGGCACTGGGCAAGGACATCACCGATGTGATGATGCGCATGAACCCCGCCACCGGTGAGATGGGCTACGCCATGCAAACCGCCAATGGCGGCCTGCTGTACTATCTGTACCAGGGCGTCAAGCTGGGCATCTACCCGCCCCTGATTTTCATGGGCGTGGGCGCGATGACCGACTTCGCCCCGCTGATCGCCAACCCGAAGAGCCTGTTGCTGGGCGCTGCGGCCCAGCTGGGCATCTTCCTGACCTTCCTGGGCGCGAAGCTGCTGGGCTTCACGGCCAGCGAGGCCGGCGCCATCGGCATCATCGGCGGTGCTGACGGCCCGACGGCCATCTTCGTCACCACCAAGCTGGCGCCCCACCTGCTGGGCCCCATCGCCGTGGCGGCCTACAGCTACATGGCCCTGGTGCCCGTGATCCAGCCGCCCATCATGCGGGCGCTGACCACCCACAAGGAGCGCACCATCCGCATGGGCCAGCTGCGCCAGGTCTCCAAGACCGAGACGATCATCTTCCCCATCGCTGTGACGATCATCGTGTCGCTGCTGCTGCCCGACGCGGCCACGCTGGTGGGCATGCTGATGCTGGGCAACCTGATGCGCGTCTGCGGCGTCGTGGAGCGCATCAACAAGACCGCCCAGAACGAGCTGTGCAACATCGTGACCATCTTCCTGGGCCTGACGGTTGGCGCGACGACCCAGGGCAGCACCTTCCTGACCATGCAGACCATCTATATCGTCATCCTCGGCGTCATCGCCTTCAGCTTTGGCACCGCGGGCGGCGTGCTGCTGGCCAAGCTGATGAACATCCTCTCCGGCGGGCAGATCAACCCGCTGATCGGCTCCGCGGGCGTTTCCGCCGTGCCGATGGCGGCCCGCGTTTCCCAGAAGGTGGGCCAGGAGGAGGATCCCGGCAACTTCCTGCTGATGCACGCCATGGGCCCCAATGTCGCCGGCGTCATCGGCTCCGCGGTCGCCGCGGGCGTGTTTATCGCTCTCTTCGGTTGATAGAATTCGCAAGGGACTGGGACAGGGCGAATGGATGTGTGCTTTGTCGACATGGATGAACGCGGCGGCATTGTATGCCGGGTGGCTGTCATCCCGGGCTGATCCTGTTCCCTGCTCCCTGTTCCCTGTGCCCTAAACGCTACTTCATGATACGGAGGAGTTCCAAATGGCTAAAGTAATGATTACCGAGACCATCCTTCGCGACGCGCACCAGTCCCAGGCTGCGACCCGCATGCGCACCGAGGACATGCTGCCCGCCTGCGAGGTGCTGGACAAGGTTGGCTATTATTCCCTGGAGTGCTGGGGCGGCGCGACGTTCGACAGCTGCCTGCGCTTTTTGAACGAGGATCCCTGGGTGCGCCTGCGCAAGCTGAAGGAAGCCCTGCCCCACACCAAGCTGCAAATGCTGTTCCGTGGCCAGAACATACTGGGCTATCGCCACTACGCCGACGACGTGGTGGATGAGTTCACCCGCCTGTCCATCAAGAACGGCATCGACGTCATCCGCATCTTCGATGCCCTGAACGATCCCCGCAACCTGGAGCCGGCCATCAAGGCCACCAAGAAGTACGGCGGCATCTGCGAGGTGGCCCTGAGCTACACCTTCAGCCCCGTGCACACCGAGGAGTACTTTGTGAACCTGGCGCTCCAGCTGGAGAAGATGGGCGCGGACAACATCTGCATCAAGGACATGGCGAACCTGCTGTTGCCCTACAAGGCCTACAGCCTTGTGAAGGCCCTGAAGCAGGCCCTGAAGAGCGAAACCAAGGTACACCTGCACACCCACAACACCGCCGGTACCGGCGACATGACCAACCTGAAGGCCATTGAGGCGGGCTGCGACATCGTGGACTGTGCGCTGTCCTCCCTGGGCAATGGCACCTCCCAGCCGGCCACCGAGCCGCTGGTGGCCACCCTGGCAGGCACCGAGTACGATACCGGCCTCGACCTGAACCTGATTACCCAGGCCACCGAGCACTTCCGCGGCGTGGCCCAGAAGCTGCAGGAGCAGGGCGTGCTGGATCCCAAGGTGCTGCGCGTGGACGTGAACACCCTGAAGTACCAGGTGCCCGGCGGCATGCTGTCCAACCTGATCAACCAGCTCAAGCAGGCCGGCCAGTCCGACAAGCTGTACGAGGTGCTGGCCGAGGTGCCGCGGGTCCGCGAGGACTTCGGTTATCCGCCGCTGGTCACCCCCACAAGCCAGATCGTGGGTACCCAGGCCGTCATGAACGTGCTCACCGGCGAGCGCTACAAGATGTGCCCGAAGGAGAGCCAGGGCCTGATGCGCGGCGAGTACGGCCGCCTGCCCGCGCCTGTGAACGAGCAGGTGCGCAAAAAGGTCATCGGCGACCAGAAGGTCATCACCTGCCGCCCCGTGGACGACCCCTCCTATGGCGTCAAGCATCTTGACGAGTTCAAGAAGGAGATGGGCCAGTACTACACCCAGGAGGAGGACGTGCTCAGCTACGCCCTGTTCCCCCAGGTGGCCGAGAAGTTCTTCCAGAACCGCCAGGCCAGCCAGATCGGCCTGGACAACAGCGTGTTGGACAAGAAGAACAATGCCATGCCGCTGTAAGCCAGAGGATCGATCAGCCCCGGAAGCATCGCTTCCGGGGCTGTTGTCATAGGAGCCTTGCTTCTGCAAAGTTGAAATGATGTCAAACATCGTTTATATGCACACAAAGGAAAGCGGGTAGAATGGTTCTACTAAACTGTCCCACAGTTGGAATGGAGTGGCTGTCATGGCGGGTATTGCGTTTATGAAGAAACTGGTGGCGCTGTTCCTGGCACTGGGTTTGCTGGTTACGGCGGCTCATGCGCAGGACGCTTCTTCCGGTACGGTGACGCTGAAGATCACGGCGGTGGGGGATTGCACCTTCTGCGGCGAGGCGGGCTCCAAGTCCAACAAGCGCTTCCTTGAATGCGTTCAGGAGAACGGCTATGACTATTTCTTTGCCAATGTGCGCGACCTGTTCGAGGCGGACGACCTGACCATTGTGAACCTGGAGGGGCCGCTGACCACGGCGGAGAAGCCCAGGAAGCACGGCTATGTGTTCAAGGCCGACCCGGCGTGCGTGCAGATCCTGACCGGCTCCAGTGTGGAGTTGTGCAACCTGGCAAACAACCACTCCATGGACTACGGTGTCGCGGGCCTGAAGCAGACCGCCGAGGTGCTCGCTGAAAATGGCATCGGCTATTGCGGCTTCACCGAGGCGTGGAGCGCTGAGCTGAAGGGCGTGAAGGTCACGGCGCTGGGCTTCACCAAGTGGGACCACACCGTCGAACAGGTGACGGAGAGCGTCGCCCGGGCGCGGGCCGGCTGCGACTTGCTGATCGTGAACCTGCACTGGGGCTGGGAGCGCCAGAACCAGCAGTGCCACGAGCAGGTGGAGATGGGTCATGCCGCCATCGACGCGGGCGCGGACCTGGTAATCGGCACCCATCCCCACGTATACCAGGGCATCGAAAAGTACAGGGGCAAGTACATCGTTTACAGCTTGGGCAACTTCTGCTTCGCGGGCAACGCCAACCCGGACGACAAGCGCTGCCTGATCTTCCAGCAGACCTTCAGCTTCAACCCCGGCATGGGCATTGCTCAAGCCAATATACTGGATGCGGGCATCAACATCATCCCCGCCAGCATCTCCTCGGTGGAGGACAGGAACGACTTCGTGCCCACAGTGCTGCCAGCCGAAGCCGGAGCGGCGTTGCTGAAGGAAGTGGCAGCATGTTCGACAAGCTTTTCCCTGAGCGACACCCTGTGGATGAAGGGGAACTACCTTGAGGAGAATGGATTGATTGAGAAGGAGAAAGCCTGATTTGTCGCTGGGGCGACAAATCAGAATTGAGGGATTAGGGATTAGGGATC
>ONJE01000275.1 GCA_900318045.1 uncultured Eubacteriales bacterium | reverse complement strand
TCTCGCTGAAATCTGTCCACTGGACAGATTTCCGGGCGCTCGAACCACTGAAAACGCTCCACTGGAGCGTTTTCCGGGCGCTCGATGTCCCTGTTCCCTCGTCTCCCCCACAAATCAGAATCCATCGAGGTAACTATGACTCTACTCTCCCCCCGCTTTGCGGGCTACGCCCTGGTGATGCTGGCGATGCTGGCCGCGGGGCTGAGCACGGGCACGCGGCTCTACTACCTGGTGTTCTACGCCCTGCTGGCGATGCTGCTGCTGGGCGCTGTGGCCGTGGTGTGGACGCTTGCGACCCTGCGGGTGACGCTCAAGGGCGTGGGGGCGCGGGTGGAGCGGGGCGAGCGCATCCCGGCGGTGTTCACCGTGCGGCACGGCTGCCCGCTGCCGGTGGCGGCCATACGGGTGCTGCTGAGCGTGCCCTCGGCCTACGCCGCCCGGCAGGAGGTGAACGTCTCCTGCCCGCCCTTTTCGAAGCGCACCTTCCGCCAGGTGATCGAATGCCCCCACCGGGGGGTGTACGAGGTGGGCGTGGCGCGGCTGAGCGTCACCGATCCCTTCGGGCTGATCAGCCTGGGTCGGCGGCCGAGGCTTCGGCTGTTGAAGCTGGAGGTGGTTCCGAAGGCCCGGGTGGCGGCGCCCCTGCGGCTGAGCAGCGCCGACCAGGGGCCCCAGGTGATCCGCCGGGCGGCGGAGGACAACGCCTCGCCCTCGGACGTGCGCGCCTGGCAGGAGGGGGACGAGCTGAAGAAGGTACACTGGAAGCTGTCGCTGCGCAAGCGGGAGCTGCTGGTGCGCACCTACGAGGAGACGGCCCGGCCTGACACACTGGTCATTCCCGATTTGCAGCAGGTGACCGCCCTGCGGGACATGCAGCTGACCCTGGAGGACTGCGTCTGCGAGGCCGCGCTTGGGGCGGCCCAGGCCCAGCTTCGCGCCGGCGACCCGGTGCGCATGCCCCTGGTGGGGGCGCGGCCGGGGGAGATCGCGGGCCAGTTTCCCGCCGACATCCCCGCGTTTTCGGACGCCATGCTGCGCTGCGCGTTCGACAGCCCTTACGGCTACGAGCAGGTGCTGACGCTGATGCTGGGCCGGTTCCAGCGCACCGGCGGCGCGGTGCTGGTGACGGCGCGGCTGACCACCCGCATCGCCGACATGGCCCTGCGGATGCAGCACAGCGGCGTGGCCACGCGATTGGTGTGGGTTTCCGACGACGACCGGGAGGAGAGCATGGCGCTGATCGAGCGGCTGAAGATGGGCGGGGTGAAGGCGGAGCGGCTGGACCCGTGGAGCGAGGCATGAACAACAAGAACCTGACCAACAGATCCCGGGTGGAGCGCGGGCTGATCGCGGCGGTGCTGGCGCTGCTGTTCGCGGGCAGCGCGACGGCGGTGGCAGCGTCGGCGCTGGGCGTGGTGGTGCCGGTGGCTTCGCTGTACGCGGCGGCCTTCGCGGCGGTGGCGTTGTGCGTGGCGGGCACGCTGACCGGCGGCACGGTCATCGCATCGCTGGGCTTCTTGGCCGTGGCCGGGCTGTACCTGGCCACCCACGGGGCGGGGCTGGCGGGGCTGCGGGCGCTGTTCGCCGGGTGGGCGGGGCAGACCGCCGACGCGACCCAGGCGGCCCAGGGGGGACGGCTGCTGCTGACGAGCGCGGGCTTCACCCTCGGCGTGCTGTTCTTCGCGCTGCTGAACCACAACGAATTCGTCAGCGTGGCCATCGTGATGCTGCTGGCGGTGCTGGTGGCCTGCCACGCCATGTCCGATTCCGCGTCGCTGGGCGCGGCGGTGCCGGGGCTGGTGGCCGCGGCGGCGGCCTTCGCGCTGACCGGCGGCGTGCAGCGGGATTTCAGGGCGTTGCGGGTGCTGGTGCCCGCGGCGCTGGCGCTGGCCGTGGCGCTGGCGCTGGTCCCCGGGGGCCGGGTGACCTGGAAGCCCCTGGCGGACGCCGCCGAGCAGGTGCGGAGCATGTTCGCGCAGTACTTCCGCTTCACCCACGAGCGCATCGCCTTCTCCATCAACGAGCAGGGCTACGACCACGCCGGTGAGGTGGGGGATTCGGTGGTTTCGATGCTGGGCGGCCCGGCACAGCCCCACACCGACCCGGTCATGCGGGTGCGCACCGACGCCGACGTGCTGCTGCGGGGCGCGATCCGCACGGCCTACACCGGGTATTCCTGGGTGGACACCGTGCCCAAGAGCCGGTTCCTGTACTACGACCTGACCCACCGTACCACCCGCGAGCGGCTGTTTTCGGCCCCGGCGGCGCTGGACGACGCGCTGCTGAAGCTGGATCTGTCGGTGGAGATGCTGGATCGGGGCACCAGCACGTTGTTCGTGCCGGGGATGATGGACGGGTTCCAGATGGACCTGTCCACCGCCGTGTACTACAACACCGCCGGCGAGATGTTTTTGTCCCGGGACGTGCAGCGGGGCGACCGCTACAGCCTGCGGGCGCTGCTGCCGGAGCTGGACGACGCCCTGCGCCAGGCGGTGATCGACGGCGAAAGCGCGGCGGATGACCGCTGGCAGGACATCCTGGAGAACCACATCCGGCTGCCCGAGGGCATCGACGGCGGGGTGTATACGCTGACCATGCGCGCCATCGAGGGCGCGGGGAATCCCTTCGACCGGGCCGTGGCCATCATGAACTACCTGCGGGGGAACATGCGCTACACCCTCCAGCCCGACGTACCGCCCCGGGGCCGGGACTTCGTGTCCCACTTCCTGCTGGACACCCGGGAGGGCTATTGCAGCTACTACGCCTCGGCCATGGCCGTGATGGGGCGCATGGCGGGGCTGCCCACCCGGTATGTGGAGGGCTACCTGGCCCGCCCCGGCGTGGAGGTGCTCACCGGCGAGAATGCCCACGCCTGGTGCGAGGTGTACTTCCGGGGCGTGGGGTGGATCCCCTTCGACGCCACCGGCGGCACCAGCGGCTCCGGAAGCGTGGCCCCGCCGCCGGAAGCGGGCGGCGCGGGCACCGGCGACGAATTTGCCGGGAACGGCGGGCTGGGCAGCGACGGGGACTACAACCCCGCCGGGGACGAGCCCACCCCCAGCCCCGAGCCGGACGGCGGCCTGCCCCCGGAGCACCCGGAGGATGAGCCAACCCCCAGCCCCGAGCCGGGGGAGGACCCCGCGGACGAACCCGAATCGGAACCCGGGGACGCGCCGGAGGATGAACCCGTGGACGCGCCGGAGGACGGACAGGCGCCGGAAGATGGCGCGGACCAGGCTCCGGACGGCGGGGCGCGCAGGGGAAGCGCGCTGTGGTGGGCGCTGCTGGCACTGGCGCTGGCGGCGCTGGCCGTGGCGGCGGTCCGCTGGACGATAAAGCGCCTGCGCCTGAGCGACCCCGCGGTCCTGTGCGGAAGCGTGCGCAGCTACCGGGAGGCGGCGATGATACTCTACCGCGCCAACCTGACGGTGCTGGCCCACCTGGGGCAGGCCCCCATGGGCGGCGAGCCCCCCGCGGCCTTCGCCGCGCGGGCAGCGGAGCAGTTCAATAACGGGGCCTTCGCCGAATTCGCCGCCGCCGTCTCCGACGCCAGCTACGGCAGGAAGCCGCTGAAGCGCGAGGACATCGAAGCGGGCCTGAAGGCGTATGATCGGTTCGCCGAGGCGCTGGGATGGAAGGAACGGGCGAGGTTTGTGTGGATAAGGGTATTCAAGGGACTCGGGGATTTTGAGAGGATACCGTGAGGGATTCGGATTTGGCGGGGAGGCGCGCAGGGATTGGGGAATAGGGATTAGGGATTAGGGATTAGGGATTAGAAATAGCGGCTGGTACATCCAAAAGCCTTCCCCTGGCGCAAGCGCGGAAGCAGGGGAAGGTGGCCGAGCA
>ONJE01000001.1:41224-50312 GCA_900318045.1 uncultured Eubacteriales bacterium | reverse complement strand
TGTGTATCGGGACGCCATCCAACGCCAGGTCGAGAAATATGCGTGTTGCTGTGGCGACGAAGGCCGCCGGCAGGGCAGCATCCCGGGATATGCTCAGCTTCATCGGCAATCATCCTCACTGTCTGTCATCACGGCGCTGGCGGGCTGCAAAATACATGGGGCGGCGCTGCAGCCAGATCGGCAACCGCAGGAGTAGGTCGGGATTGTGGGGCCGTACAGGCGCAATCGGCGCCACATAGGGAAAGCCGAAGGACTTCATGCCGCACACGCTTACCGTCAATGCGAAGGCAGCCATGCAAAAGCCGTACAGGCCGAACGCAGCGCTACAGCCGATGACGAAGAGCCGACAGATCACCAGCCCGATGCCAAAGCCATAATCCGGTATGGCATAGTTGCCCAGGCCCGTGATGGCGACGATGATAATGAGTATGGGGCTGATGATCGAGGCCGAAACCGCAGCCTGCCCCAGGATCAGCGCACCGACGATGCCCAACGCCGAGCCGATTTGCTGGGGAATCCGGGTCCCGGCCTCGTTGATCAGGTAGAAGGAGAACTCCATGATCAGGATCTCCGCCAATATGGGAAATGGGACATTGGCCCTGGCCTCTGCAATGGACCCCAGCAGGCTGAGGGGAAGCAGGTGCATGTGGTAGTCCGTCAACGCGATGTAGAGCCCGGGCAGGAACACGGATATCAACATCCCGACGATGCGGATCAGGCGCAGGAAGGTGCCGTATTGCCAGCGGGAGAAGGAGTCGTCAGAGGCATGCAGCTGATGAAACAGCGTTATGGGCGCGACCAGGGCGTAGGGTGAATTCTCCGCCAGCATGACCACTTGCCCGTCCGTCACGCAGGAAGCCGCCCGGTCGGGCCGCTCGGTTTGCAGCATCTGGGGCAGCAGCGCCCAGGGATGATCCTCGATGTGTTGCTGCACCGCGCCGAGCCCCTGTACCGTCTTCGCGTCGATACCCTTCAGTCGCCTGCGCACGGCATCCACCACCGCCTCGTCTGCGACGCCCTTCAGGTACACCATGGCGACGTGGGTGGAGACCAGGGTACCAACTTCGACGCACTCTGTGATCAATCCGGCGGAGGGCACGTAGCGGCGCATCAGCGTCATGTTGGTGCGCAAGCTCTCTACAAAGCCCTCCTGCGCGCCGATGACAACCGACTCGTTGGTCGTCCGGTTGACCTGTCGGGCCGGATACCCCCTCGTTTCCAGCATTACCGCCTCGTCGCAGCCGTCGATCAGCACCGCCGTCATACCGGTGACTACAGCGTCCAGTATCTCGCAAACGCGATGCTCCGTTTCACACTGGGCAATTTCCAGCACCTTATGCATCAGGTAGGCGGCATCGATGTTCTGTCCTGGCGGGGCGACGTGCGCCACACAGGCACGCAATATGAAATCACTGATCTTGCGGTCGTCCGCCATCCCCTCGATGTACACTGCACACAGGCGCGTTCCAGAGCAATCGACGAAGCGAAGCTGGGCATCGGAGTTCACATCACTGCTGAGCAACGTCCTGAAGCGCGACGTGTTCTCATCCAGCGATGCTGACAGCTCCGACCTCGACAGCGCCAGACGGTAGTTATCCAGGCCAAACACCTCCCGATGCGTATACCAATATGATGATCAGCAATCGGAAAAATATGCACATCCAGGGAAATGCTCAAAAAAGCGAACCCTGAAACAGGATTCGCTTTTCGAGTCACCAAAATCGCATTGGGTGCTGCAGACAAACAAGTTGTGCAGAGTGCGCAGGTAAAATGCGTCAGTACAAGGCGGAGTAGGGGGGCGATGCGGGACATCGCTGGGCGACGACAACTCAGCAATAGCGGATTAAGGTAATGCCCCATAATTGTGCGGTATTTCCTTAATTATTCGGTATTTCCCTTACCTTCCCGCTTCCAGCATATTCTCCGGCAGCGTGGAGGTCAGCGTGATCACGGAGATCTCCGGCGGGTTGAAGAGCCTGAACGGCATCAGGGGCACCGAACCGTTGGTGGAGAGCCCGCGAGTGATGTAGGTCTGGGTCTCGCCGACGCTGGAAAGACCGTTTACGCTCTGCTGATTTGGGAACCAGCCGCCATTTGGCAATGTCTTGTCTGGTACATAGAAAGCGCCCAGTATGGGCAGCCGCCAAACGCCGCCGCAGTAATGCCCCGCGAGAATCAGTTCCGGCGCGGGCAGGAAGCGATCGCTGCCCGAGCTGTGATCTTCGGAGGTGTAGATGAAATCGTTGGAAGGGATCTCGTGGGCCAGAGATATGTGGATATCCGAGGCGACCATGGTCCGCTGGGCATCGTACAGTTTCTTCGCCAGCTTGCTACGGTAGGTGGTGATGGGCAAGTGGTTGTAATCGTCTACGATGCCGGAGCGCACGCCGTCCTCCTCCTGCTCGGTCTGATCCTGCCAGGTGGCCAGCGTGCTGATGGTTTCGAGGTTCAGCATCGTGGCAGGGGAGATCCACAGCGTGGATCTCTTGACGGGAATGCTGATCGGTGCGTCCACGTAGTTGGCGCCGCGCTCAATCGCACCAAGTATCCAGTCCTCCAGTATCAGTTGGGAAAGCACACCCTCCGTGCCGCGCGCGCTGCTCAGGTACGGACCGGGGTCGGAATCGCCGCATATAAAATAGACCTTGTCCGGATTCTTCAACCCTTCGAGAAATTCCCAGAAGGGTTGGGGATTGCCGCCCTTGCCGACCATATCTCCAAGACAGAATATGGCATCGTACCTGATGCCGTTGAGGGTTCTCAACAACAGACTCTGGCTGTCGCCGAAGCGCCTGCCATTCATGTCGGAGAGCACAACGATGCGATAGCCCTCAAGGTCATCGGGCAGGCCCACCACGGTCACGGTCTGTTCGGTGATGCCGAGGTTGCTGTTGTTCAGCATGACGCCCACGGCCATGAGGGCCAGCGCAGCCAGCACGATCAGCGGCCAGAATCGGATTTCGCGTCCAAACATCCGTATGGGGCGGAACAGCCCCTCGGTGCCGGAGACGCTCATCAACTCAAACAGCGTTCTGCGCCTTTTATGCTTCCTGCGCGATTTTCTCTTTTTTTTCGGCGCGACTTCGGGGAAGGCGGCGTCAGCTTTTTTACGGTTCTTTTTTTTCTTTTCCTTCCGGGGCTTATCTTCGACTTCCTGCTGTGCTTCTTCCGATTCGACCTTTTTTATGATGGGAACCCGCGCGTCCGTGCGCTTTCTTCGGGGCAGGCGGATCTCCGCGTCGTCGCCGTATTGCGTGGATTCATCGCGCTGAACATCGTCCGAAGCCCGCTCATCGCTCTTCGGTATCGGTATGATGGTCTTTGACGACCGTTTTTTTTGCTCTGAATCCGGCATAGACGCGCTCCTTACAAAATACCTCACTATATTATAGTTTCTTTTGAGGACACTGGCAAGTCGAGTTCATGGGGATTATAATAAGAACTGGTAAACAAAAGCGCGAAAAAATACACATCGCAGTCCGAATGTGCTATAATCAGACGGTGCCATATGAACAAGCAAGCGTTGAAAAACGCGTTCAAGGGGACATCCGGGGGAGGTTGTGACTGTGGCAAAGTCCAGGACGATATTCGTGTGCAGTGAATGCGGCTATGAAACACCGAAGTGGATGGGGAAGTGCCCGGATTGTGGCAATTGGAACACGCTTGAGGAACAGGAAGCCATTCCAGCGCTGAAGCAGGAGGAAAAAAAGCTGAAGCGTGCGCCGGGCAGCGGTGCCCAGGCGGTTCGGGTGGATGACATTCCGGACGAGGCCATGGCCCGGCGAACCACCGGTATCCCGGAATTGGACCGGGTACTGGGAGGCGGCGTCGTGGACGGTTCGCTGGTGTTGGTGGGCGGTGATCCCGGTATCGGAAAATCCACGCTGCTGACCCAGCTGTGCGCCAACATGGCAGGGGACGCTATGTGCGTGCTGTACGTCTCCGGCGAGGAATCCAGCCGCCAGATCAAGATGCGCGCCAAACGCCTGGGCGTATCGGGAACGGGCTTTTACGTGCTGTCCGAAAACGACATGAATACCGTGGAGAAGCGGATGCAGGAGCTTTCCCCGGGCGTGATGATCGTCGATTCCATACGGACGATGTACAGGCCGGAGATAGCCAGCGCCCCCGGCAGCGTCTCCCAGGTGCGGGAATGCGCCTCGATGCTGATGCACATGGCAAAGCAGAGCGGCTGCAGCATCTTCCTGGTGGGCCACGTGACCCAGGAAGGCGCTATCGCGGGGCCGCGCATACTGGAACACATGGTGGATGCGGTGCTGTACTTCGAGGGTGACCGCCAACACCAGTACCGGTTGCTGCGTGCGGTGAAAAATCGCTTTGGCTCTGTCAATGAGCTGGGCATGTTTGAGATGACCGACCGGGGTATGCGGGAGGTCGAAAACGCCAGCGAAGCCCTGCTCTCCGAGCGGGCTCACGACGCCAGCGGGTGCGTGGTGATGTGCGCGATGGAGGGCTCCCGGCCGCTGCTGACCGACGTGCAGGCCCTGGTCTCCACAACCGCCTTTGGGAACCCCCGCAGGATGGCCAGTGGCGTCGACCAGGGCAGGCTTGCCCTGCTGTTGGCGGTATTGGAAAAGCGGGTCGGCCTGCGCATGTATGACCAGGACGTGTACATCAATATTGCCGGTGGCATGTCGTTGACGGAGCCTGCGGCGGACCTTTCGCTGTGCGCAGCCGTCGCGTCGTCCCATCGAAACCGCGGCATCCCCGGAAACTGGGCCGTGATGGGCGAGGTGGGTCTCGCCGGTGAAGTCCGGGCCATCGGTCAGGCGGAACGGCGCATCGTCGAATGCGCGCGCCTGGGCTTTGATCACATCGTCCTGCCCAAGTACAACCTGAGGAACATTCGCGTACCCGAGGGCGTGCAGGCGATCGGCGTGGAAACGGTGGCCCAGGCGATGCTCGAGCTGGGCCTGCATCGCGGCGAGCGCTGAATGCCGTGAGTTTATGATGCGTTAACATAGAAACGCTATAATATAATGAAGCGAAGGAGGCACGGCCGTGTTCGGTTATATCGTTACCTATCCCGATGCGCTACCGGAAGCGCGACAACAGCGCTTCAAGGCGATGTACTGCGGCCTGTGCCGTACGTTGAGAAAGCGGCACGGCTTTCTGACCACGACGACGCTCAGCTATGACCTGACGTTCCTGGCGCTGCTGCTCAATGCCCTGTATGAGCCGGGTGAGATGACGGCGCGGGAGCGGTGCGTCGCAAATCCGGCAAGGCTGCACGACTTTGTCTCCACGCCGGTCATGGACTATGTGGCGGACATGAACATCGCGCTGGCCTATCACAAGTGCCGGGACGACTGGTACGACGATAAAAACCCGCTGTCCGCCGGTCAGGCTGCGCTGCTGCGCAAGGCCTATCGGACGGTGGAGAGGGCTTACCGCGAGCGCTGCGCCGCCATAGAGGACTGGCTCAGGCAGATCCACCAGTGGGAGAAGGACAACGTGCTTGAAATCGACCTGCCGGTCAATGCCACCGGGCGCATGCTCTCAGAGCTGTTTGTCTGGCCGGAGCAGGAGATGTTTGCCGATGACCTGCGGGTGATCGGCGATGGTTTGGGGCGCTTTGTCTATTTCATGGACGCATATGACGATCTGCCAAAGGATATGCGGCATGGCCGCTACAACCCGTTGAAGCCCCTTCGTGACAGGGAGGACTATGAACAGCTGTGCAAGGCGGCGCTGATGGCGATGATTGCCGATGCTGCCAATGCCTTTGAGCGATTGCCCATACTGCTGGATGCGGACCTGATCCGCAACGTGTTGTATTCGGGTGTATGGAGCAAATACGCGTTCCTGCAAAACAAGCGGAACGCGCATAATAAAGGAGCTTGACGATGCAGGATCCCTATCGGGTGTTGGGCGTTTCGCCCCAAGCGACCGACGACGAGGTCAAACAGGCCTACCGCGCACTGGCCAAGAAATACCATCCGGACGTCAACAACGGCTCCGCAGATGCCGAAGCCCGGATGAAGGAGGTCAATGAGGCCTATTCAATGATCATGAAGTGGCGCAGGGAAGGCACGGAGGGTACCGGTTATAACGGGGCCTACGGCGCCGGACAGGGGTATGGCGGTGGCGCCGGCTATGCCAGCGCCAATCCCCATATGCAGGCAGCGAGGAATTACATCCGCGCGGGTCATTTCCAGGAAGCCATGCACATTCTTGAGGACATCATGGAACGCAACGCCGAGTGGTATTACCTGTGCGGCGAAGCCAGCCTTGGCCTGGGCAACCGCGTGGCTGCCCTGAATTATGCCAGACAGGCCGTGAGCATGAATCCAAACAACTTCGAGTACAGGGCGCTGCTCAGTCGTCTGGAAGGCGGTGCGCAGTACTATCAAACCAGCAGCTCGGGGCGCGGCTTTTCGATGCCTACGGTGCTGTGCGGCAGCCCGCTGCTGGGTTGCTGCGTGCTTAATGCGCTATGCAATTGCCTTTGCAACTGTTGCGGGGGTGGACTCGGCGGCGGCTACTACGGCAGATACCGTTAAGGAAATACCGCACAATATGTGCGGCAGCCTGACGGATGACTTTCAGCCATCCGCAGCCTGACGAAAATTCACCTCGCCATGCCACTACCCAATCATGCGGTATTTCCTTAACAAGATCAAACTGAACCGGAGGCGGTATCCATGTCCATCCTGCAAAAGCTCAAGGCGGGTATTCAGAACTTCATGAAAGGGCGTCGGGGCGCGGACGAGCTGTCGATGGCCCTGCTGGTCGTCGGCTTGGTGCTCTCGTTGCTCAGCAGCATCTTTCACCTGAATATACTCTATCTGCTGAGTCTCGCCATTTACATTTTTGCAGTGTATCGCATGTTATCCCGCAACCTTGAGAAGCGCTATGCCGAGAACGCAGCGTTTTTGACGCTGTGGCGGGGAAAGGGCTCTGCCATCAGGCAGTTCTTCAACCGCATGAAGAACCTGAAAAAATACAAGTATTTCAAGTGCCCTGAATGTAAGTCGCGGTTGCGCTTGCCCAGGGGCGTTGGCGAGGTCACGGTGACCTGTGGCAAGTGCCATCACGCCTTCAAGCAGAAGGCGTAGGGGCAGCAAACGATTCGCCAAAGGACGTGAGAACAAATGAAACAGCATATCGATACCGCACCGGTTTGGGAGGTCTATCGCCAGGACTGCGAATGCCCGATGTGTCTGCTGTACGCCAAAACTGAAGCAGCCAACGTAGGCTATTTCCTGGGAGAATCGGTGATGGAGCCCAGCCAGCGCATTGAAGTCAATCAAAAGGGCTTTTGCACAGAGCACTTCAAGCAGATGTACGACGCCGGCAATCGCCTTGGGCTCGCGCTGATCACCCATACCTACATGAAGGAAACGATGAAGCGCCTTTCGAACATTGCCACTCAGGCCAGGGAAGCGGCCGCCAGCGAAGCGGGCAAGCCCATATTCAAGCGGCTCGGCGGATCAAAGGGCACGGGGTTTCAGGAACCTGTAAGCGCACTGAAAGGCATTGAGGAAAGCTGCCTGGTTTGCGAGCGCATACGGGAAAACATGGAACGGTATATGTATACGGTGTTGTACATGTACAAGCACGAGGCCGAGTTTCCGGAGATCTTCTCACAGTCAAAGGGCATGTGCCTGACGCACTTTGCCCAGGCGCTGGAAATGGCGCCCAAGCACTTGACCGGCGATGCGTTGAAGCGCTTCGTGGACACGCTGACGGACATAGAGTTGAAAAACTTTGAACGGCTGGAGGGTGAGCTCGAGTGGTTCACCGCCAAATTCGACTACCGCAACCAGGATAAGCCCTGGGGCAACAGCCGGGACGCGGTAAAGCGCTCCGTGAACAAGCTGTGTCGTCAGGTGGTCGAAGATTGACGTTTCGATCTGTTCAGTCCAATCAAACGTATCTCTGTAGCGGCGGCAAAGCGGAATCGCGCGCGCTTCCCGCGCACGGGATGGCGTCGCCGCGACATTTTCATACGCCTGGACTGAACAATACGACGTTACATTTGTTAAGAATGGGGGACAACACCAATGGAGAAGGTTTGCGTGCTCGATGAGAACAAGCTGTGCGACGATTGCGGCGAGTGCAACGTATGCGACCTGGATCCGAACAAGATCTGCGACAATTGCATGAAGTGCCTGAAGACCGGCGCTGACTATGCCGCCATTGAGATCGACGAGATCATCGACGACGGCGCCGGGACATACGACCAGCTTCGACAGGATCTGACGGAGATCGGAGACGGACAGGAGCCCTTTGAGTGTTTCAAGGGGTAGTAGGGCGATTTGTACATCTATTCGTAAAAGGCAGCTTTTGCGAATAGATAGAGCACATTTCAACGCCAACTGAGTGTGTATTCGTAAAAACTGAGCCTATTCCATAATCAAGACCCTTTATCAGGAGGATTTCTTTTTTATGTCCAGTTATTCCGAACAGCGCGCCAGGGATCTCCAACTGCACATCCGGCAGTTGTTGCGCGAGCTTCCCGACGTCTGCTTCGATTTCATCAATGCCATCGATTCGACGACTCAACCGCTCACGCGCTTTGCCTATGTTTCTGATCTTAAGCTGTTTTTGGGCTTTTTGACGCAGGAGCTTCCGAAGTTCGCGGGCAAAGCGCCGAATACGTTGGAAGCGGCCGACCTCGCCAAGGTCACCTCGCGGGATATTTACATGTACATGGACTATCTCACCCTTTACATACGGGATGACGTGGAAATTACCAACCAGGAATTGGGCAAATTGCGCAAAATATCGTCTTTACGCAGTTTTTACAAATTTATGTACAAAAATGGCTATATTGATTCCGACCCCGCCGCATTGGTGGACATGCCCAAGCGGCACCAGAAGCCCATCATCAGGCTGGAAATCGACGAGGTCGCCCGGATGCTGGACCTGGTTGAAAACGGCGAAATGCAAACCGAGCATCAGAAGAAATACAATGAACACACCCGCGCCCGGGATCTGGCCATACTGACGCTGTTTCTGGGCACCGGCATCCGCGTCAGTGAGCTTGTGGGCATCAACATCGACGACATCGACTTTTCCATCAACGGCTTCCTGGTGACCCGCAAGGGCGGCAACCAGGCCA
>ONJE01000001.1:0-41186 GCA_900318045.1 uncultured Eubacteriales bacterium | reverse complement strand
ACTTTCCTGACGAGGTTGCCCGGGTATTGCAGGATTACCTGAAGGTGCGCAAGGAGTTGTCTCCCGCGCCGGGACACGAAGGCGCTCTTTTCCTGTCGCTGCAAAACCGGCGCATATCGGTTCGGGCCGTGCAGAACATGGTCAAGAAATACGCTTCAATGGCCGCGCCGCTGAAGAAAAAACTGAGTCCCCACAAGCTGCGCAGTACCTTCGGCACGAACCTGTACCACGAAACCGGAGACATCTACCTCGTGGCCGATGTGCTGGGCCACAGCGACGTGAATACCACTCGCAGGCACTACGCCGCCATGACGGACGATCGCAGGCGCATGGCCGCCCAGCGGGTCCACCTGCGTGAAGGGCTTTCCCATGACGAGCGCGACAAGGATCAGTGAAAGTCACCTTCAAAAATGATAAATCATTTTTGAAGGTGACTTTATTAATATGTTATATTTTTATGTTGTGCTGCTTGATTTCGCCGGTAGCCAGAGCGTCGCAGCGGTTGTTATAGGGGTTGTCAGCGTGGCCCTTGACCTTGGTCCATTCGATTTTGTGGATGGCTGTATATTTCAACAGTTCCTGCCACAAATCCCGATTTTCCACGGGCTTTTTATCGCTCTTGATCCAGTTGCGACGCTGCCAGCTGGCCAGCCAGCCCTTCCGGAATGCGTTGACCAAATAGGCGCTGTCTGAGAAGACGCTGACTTCGCAGGGCTCCTTCAGCCTTGAAAGGGCTTGTATGGGCGCTGTCAGCTCCATGCGGTTGTTGGTGGTTTGGGCCTCATAGCCGGAGATTTCCAGCTTTTTCTCCTTGTACATCAGTATAGCACCCCAGCCACCCGGTCCGGGGTTGCCGGAGCATGCGCCATCGGTATAGATAATGACCTTCTTCAATGCATTTCCTTCCCGGCGTCTGCGCGGTTGAAAGCATCCAATAATGCCTGCGCGTTCTCGCCCTGGATTTCAAGATATCTGTCAAAGCCTTCGCCCTCTGCATGGGTCGACAGCACATCGATGACCGCGACGGCGTAACCCGCATCTTCCAGCGATTCCCTCAGCGCTTGGGGCGACTGCCTTTCGATCAGGACAATATCGGGCCTGGCCTTGTCAAGGCGCTCCAGCCAGATGGCCAATTCGTTGTCGCCGAAGTTCGCGCCGGTTTCCCGTTCAATCCATTCAACGACCTCAAAGCTGTAATCCTGTGCCATGTAAACGAGGGTTTCACTCATCAGGGCCACGCGCCTGCCCGCATAAGCGGCCAGCTTGGCCCGTGAGGATTCCAGAAGTTCGTCCAATCTTCCAATCGCAACCCGGGAATTGTCGATGTACTTTTCGGAATAGACCGGGTCGAGGGACACCATCGTCGCGGAGATACTCTCCACGATCTGCTTAGCGCCCAACAGGGACATATACAGGTGCGGATTCGGCCCCTGAAGATGGGAATGCGCTTCGCCATCCACGACCTGATCCTGATTATACAGCTCAAGGTTGTACAGCACAGCGGCGATGGCCGGGCCGTCCTCACCCCAGCCAAACAGCGTACTTTCAAAGCTCTCCAGGCCGCGTCCGCCGGCGATGACGGCATCCGCGCCCCGGGACAGCAGCGCCAAATCCCAGTCGGACAGCTGGTAGGCGCGCAGGCAGTCATCCTGCGGTTGTACCAGGCAGTGCAGCGCGGCATCGGGCACGCCATGCATAACGGCATCCGTCAGCACATAGATCGGATAGAACGTGGCATAGACCGAGATTGGTCCATCCTCGTCCTGCACCAGCTTGTGGCATCCGGAAAGAACCGAAGCGAGCATCAAAAGTAACAGCGCCATGGCGACAGTGCGACGCAAGCGGGTCACTTCCTTTAACCGAGTTATCCTTCCGCAATGGCGACGCCGGCGTCGCTACTACAATGCTATATAGCCGTGTTTCCAAAGCGGTCAACGATGACGCGCTGCATTTGCGCCGCCAACGTTTCGGCGGATTCCGCTTCCGCCTCCAGCCAAATCACCCGTGGATCGCGCCGAAACCAGGTCAACTGGCGCTTGGCCAGGTTCCGCGAGGCCTTCTTCGTCAGCCAAACGGCGTGCTCCATCGTGATCTCGCCCCGCAGCGCGGCGGCAATTTCCTTGTAACCGATGGCTTGCAGTGCTGTGGGATGGCGCTGCTCGTTTGCCATCAGCGTGCGAACCTCTTCAACCAACCCCTGCTTCAGCATTTCGTCCACACGTGCGTCGATGCGCCTGTACAGCGCTTCCCGGGGCCAGTCCGGGGCAAATATGATTTCACGGAAATCTCCTTCGCGCTGCATGTCCAGGCGGGAGTGCTCCGACAGGGTCATGCCTGTCAGTTTGTAGATTTCAATCGCCCGGCTCACTCGCCGCACATCGTTCTCGTGCACTCTTCCGGCGGATTCGGGGTCGATTTGCCTGAGCATATCGTGCAGTTTTCGCTTTCCCTCAGGCGTTTCCCCCATCTTCATCAGCTGCTCATGCATGGCCTCGTCGCTGCGTTGGCTGGAAAAGCTCATGGGACGGGTTACTGCGTTGATGTAAAGCCCCGTGCCGCCGCAAAGCACCGGAACCTTGCCCCTGGATGCGATATCGGCAATGCAAGCCTTGGCGTCCTCCCGGTAGGCATCGGCGGAATAGCCGCTGGCCGGATCCACGCAGCCGATCATGTGATGCGCAATACCTGCCATCTCCGCCTGGGTTGGCGCAGCGGAGAGGATTTCCATGCCGGCATAGATCTGCATGGAATCTGCGGAAATCACCTCGCCGCCGATCAATCGGCACAGGGCCACCGCGCAGGCTGTCTTCCCGGAGGCCGTGGGGCCCGCGACCACAGGCAATATCATCTTCTCCATGGAGCGCCTCACTGTATGCGCTTGAACATCTTTTCAAGCTCCCGACGTCGCAGGGCCTTCATCACAGGCCTGCCGTGCGGGCAGGTCGGCGGTGCGCCGGTGTCCAGCATCTGGCGGACCAGCGCGTCGATCTCGTTCTGGCTCAGCGGATCGCCCCCCTTCACGGCGCTCTTGCAGGCCATTTGCATGACCTCGGCGCGGCGAAGGTCGACGGTGGCGCTGCGAACCCGGTTCAAGGCGTTCACAGTGTCCATGAAAGCTGGCTTCAGATCTGCCTTGCCCAGTATGAACGGCACCGCGCGCACCTGTATGTCCGTCTCGCCGAAGGGCTCCACATCGTAGCCCGCGTCCCTGAGCACGTCCACATTGTCCATGATCAGCGCGATTTCCCGGGCAGACAAGCGCAGGATCATCGGCGTCAACAGCTGCTGGGAACCCCTTCCCGCCTCCAGCTGTGCCATGAACTTCTCATACTGGAGCCGTTCGTGGGCCGCATGCTGGTCGATCAGCATCAGGGAATCGTCGGCTTCGATCAGTATGTAGGTATTCAGCGCCACGCCGATGACGCGATAGCTGGGCTTCGGCGCTTCCACCGGAGGCTTTGCGGAGACTTTAGCCTGGACAGGCGGCACTTCCGACGGTCCCTCATTTATGGAAGTATGCTTTGATACGGGCGCGAGGTCGGACAGTCGGTCCTCGCGAAGGGCATCCCCCCGCGTGTCACCCAGCTTTTGAAGCTCCTCGCGCACCACGCGCTGGAACACATCCAGCTGCATCGGCTTTTCACGCATTGATGCGGGTTTGGGGGGCGTCTGTGGGAATGCCGGGCTCGGTTCAGTAGCTGCTTCGACCGCAGGCGCATGAACATCCCGGGCGGCAGGCGCAGGTCGATCCTCAACAACGGGGATGGGGGTGATTTCCCGCACGGTGGCGACGCGCTCCACAGAAACGTTGGAGGGCCTGTCCAAGCCGATTTGCAACACCTTTTCGCCCTCGAAGGCGGTGGCCAGCAGGCGCTCAGCCACGCCGCGCATCATGGCCTCGTCCTTGAATCGCACCTCCAGCTTGTTGGGATGCACGTTGACGTTGACGCTGGTGGGTGGCACGACCAGATTCAGTGCGCACATCGGATACATGCCGATGGTCACGCGACTGCGGCAGACTTCCTCCAGCGCCCGGGACAGCAGCGCGCAGCGCACAGTGCGACCATTGATGAAGAATGCCTGATGAGCCCGGGTGGCTTTGGCCTGTTCGCCGATGCCGATCAGCCCATAGATGCGGGTGCCGCCCTCACAGGCGTCCACCGCCACCATCTGCTCCGCCGTCTGCTTGCCATAGACGGCAAAAATCGCGTGACGCAGCTTGCCATCACCGAAGCTGTGATAGACGTTGGTGCCGTTGTTGATGTAACGCACGGCGATGTTCGGATTCCCCAAAAGCATCCGGGCCACCACGTCGCCCACCAGGCCGCCCTCGTAGGCCGGCTTTTTCAGGAAAGCGCGGCGCACCGGCAGGTTGTAAAACAGATCCTTCATCACAAAGGTGGTGCCCTCGGGGCAACCCGTCTCCTTGACACGCAGGTCCGCGCCACCGTCGATGTTCAGCCTTGCGCCGGTGTCCTGTCCCCTGGCCCGCGTGGTCATCTCCACGTGGGATACAGAAGCGATGGATGGCAGCGCCTCGCCGCGAAAGCCCAGCGTGCGAATGTCGTCCAACTGATCGGCGCTTTGCAGCTTTGATGTGGCGTGGTTTTCAAAGGCCATTCGGACCTGGTTCGGCTCAATGCCACAGCCATTGTCCGTTACCCGGAGGTAGTCGATGCCGCCGCCCCTTATCTCCACGGTGATGGCGGTAGCTCCGGCGTCGATGGCGTTCTCCATCAGCTCCTTGACCACGGAACTGGGGCGCTCCACCACTTCGCCGGCGGCAATCCTGCCGACGGTTGCGGCATCCAGTACGCGAATCGGCATATCATTACCTCCGTTTATATCCGCTTGGCCTTCTCGTTGATCTCAAACAGCTTGTTCAGCGCGTCGATGGGCGTCATGCTGACGACGTCCAGCGCGGCGATCTCCTGTACCAGCTCCATGGGCTGGAAGTCCAGCATGCCCATCTGTCGATCCTGCGGCTTCTTGCGGTCGTCCAGTATGTTTTGGCCGATAGTGCCCCGTGTCTGCCCTTCCACCTCCAGCCGCGCCATGATCTGGCGGGCCCGGGCGATCACCGATTTCGGCAGTCCTGCCAGCCGCGCCACGGAAACGCCGTAGCTGCGGTCCGCGCCTCCCCTGACGATCTTGCGCAGGAATATCACGTCCTCTCCCTGCTCTTTGGCAGTGATGCGGAAATTCACAACGCCGTCAAGCTGCCCTTCCAGTTCGGACAGCTCATGGTAGTGGGTGGCGAACAGCGTACGCGCGCCGCACTTTTCGCCGGCGATGTACTCCACGGCTGCCCAGGCGATGGACAAGCCATCGAAGGTCGAAGTCCCCCGCCCTACCTCGTCCAGGATCAGCAGGCTCTTGGGGGTAGCGAACTTCAG
Source organism: uncultured Eubacteriales bacterium (assembly GCA_900318045.1). Taxonomy (GTDB): domain Bacteria; phylum Bacillota; class Clostridia; order Christensenellales; family Aristaeellaceae; genus UBA2862. Next base: position 35,790 of record ONJE01000001.1, on the reverse strand, counting down.
TATAGTGGCCATTTCGCTCATCTCCACCATGAAGGTGGACTGGCCGCCGTACAGGTCGTCGGACGCGCCGATGCGAGTGAAGATCCGGTCGGTGATGGCGATGTCCGCGGCTGTGGCCGGCACGAAGGACCCTATGTGGGCCATCAGCACGATCAGTGCCACCTGGCGCATGTAGGTAGACTTGCCCGCCATGTTCGGGCCGGTGATGATCATCACCCGCTCCTCCTGGGTCAGGGCCGTATCGTTGGGCACAAAGCGCTCCCGGCCGATGGAGGCCTCCACCACGGGGTGGCGGCCGTTTTCGATGCTGTAGCGGCCCTCGTCGTTGATGGCTGGACGCACGTAGCTGTACTCCGACGCCACCCGCGCAAGCGACAGCAGCACGTCCAGCGTCTTCAACCCAGTCACCGTGCTCTGCAAGCGGGAAAGATGCTGCTTCAACTGCTCCCGGATCTCGCAGAACAGCGAATACTCCAACCGGATGGCGTTTTCCTCCGCGCCGAGGATCTTGCTCTCCAGTGTCTTAAGCTCCTCGGTGATGAAGCGCTCGGCGTTGGCCAGGGTCTGCTTGCGCACGTAGTCATAGGGCACCTGGTCATAGAAAGACTTGGTGACCTCGATGTAATATCCGAATACCCGGTTGTATCCCACCTTCAGGTTCTTGATGCCGGTGCGCTCCCGCTCCCGGGCCTCCAGCCCGGCCAGGTATTCCTTGCCGTGGCTGCCGATCTGTCGCAGCTCGTCCAATTCAGCGTTATAGCCCTCGCGGATCATGCCGCCATCCCGCACGGAGATGGGCGCGTCCGGCGATATGGCCCGACGCAGCGTGTCCGTGAGTTCCTTCAGTGGATCCAGGGCGGCCATCGTCTCGCCGATCAGCGCCGATTTGAATTCGCCACAATATTCCCGTATCAGCGGTACGCAGTCCAGCGTGGCTACCAGCGCAAGGCAATCCCGGGCGTTGACGGTATCGTATGCGATTTTGCTGAGCAGCCGCTCGATGTCGTAGACGCTGTCGAAGGTCTGCCGCAGGCTATCGGCAGTCATGGGATTTTCCATCAGCTCCGCAACGGCGTCCAGGCGGGCTTCGATCCGGGCCCTGTCCTTCAATGGGCGCTCGATCCAGGCACGCAACAGGCGGCTGCCCATGGCAGTGCAGGTTTTGTCCAGTATCCACAAGAGCGACCCTTTTCTGCTTTTGCCCCGGGCGGTCTCCACCAGCTCCAGGTTGCGCAGGGCCACCTTGTCCAGCGCCATGTAATTGGCGCTCTCGTAGTGCGCCGCGGTCAGTATGTGAGCAAGGGCATTCTTCTGAGTCTGCATCAGATAGCCCAGCAGCGCCCCTCCGGCGGATACCGCCAGCCGCTGGCCGTCGAAGCCCATCTCCGATACGGACTTTCCAAAGTGGGCGGCCATCACCTTGGAAGCAACGCTGTAGGTGAAGGTGTCTCCATCCGGGCATTCTGCCTTTTGGGCGCGCTCCGGCTCCAACTCCGCGAAGAGCTCCAGGTCGTTGACGATCACCTCGCTGGGCGAGAGCCTGGCCAGCTCGTCGGAAAGGTTCGATCGGGCATCGCTTATCTGGCAGAGGGAGAACTCGCCGGTGGAAACGTCGCAGAAGGCGTAACCCGCCTTGTTCTTTTGCAGGCAGATGGACGCAATGTAGTTGGCCTTGCGATCCTCCAGCATATTGCTCTCGATCACCGTGCCCGGCGTGACCACGCGAATGACCTCTCGCTCCACCAGTCCCTTCGTGGTGGCCGGGTCGGTCATCTGCTCGCATATGGCCACCTTGTAGCCCTTTTCGATCAGCTTTTGCAGGTAGGTGTCCACCGCGTGATAGGGCACGCCGCACATGGGTGCGCGCTCGGACAAACCGCAGTCCTTGCCTGTCAGCGTCAGCTCCAGCTCCCGGGATACGAGCTTGGCGTCCTCAAAGAACATCTCATAGAAGTCGCCCAGTCGATAAAACAGTATCGTACCGGGGTACTGCTCCTTGATGTTCAGGTATTGCTGCATCATTGGCGTGACGGGCATGGTCGTTCACCTCGCGTTGGTATGGGATACTCTTGGGCACTGTTCAGAAATGATTTGAACAGACTGCTTGTCTGAATCTCCATATGCTGCGCATAATTATTCAGCTCATTTCTTCACAGCGCCTTGCAGCGGCGGCGTCAGCGCAGCTGCAATCTGAATCAGTGGCAGCCGGAGCAGGACGCGCAGCTGCCCGAGCAGCCCTCCGGCTGCTGCATTTCGCCAGTGACGATGAACTGCAGCACCTGGTTGATCTGGCCGATCAGGGCGTTGAATGCGTTGCGCGCGTCAGTCAGCGCCACGATGTCGTCCATCATCTGAAGCCGCTCCTGTGCCTCGTCCATCTCGTCAGACAGGCGCTTCATCGCGCCGGGATCGGGGTTTTCGGACTGCATCATTGCCTGAAGCTCTCCCCGCTTTTCAAGGAACTCTCCCATTGCCCGGGCGGCCTCCTCGTTTGCCATAGCCTTGTCCTCGGCGGCCTTCATCTTCAGGTACGCCTCGCTTTCCATCAGTGCCCGACCCAATTCCCGCGTCTTTTGAAATACTGCGTCCATTGCTTATTCCTCCGGTTTGATGATCCTGCCGCGCAGCGTGTTGCGCCCGGCAGAGGTGATTTCCACATCGGCAAATTGCCCGATCAGCGCGCTGTCCCCGGCGAAGTTGACCATGTGGCCCCGGGGCGTCTTGCCGCCGACGGATGCGCTGTCCCGGGTGGAGACAGCCTCCACCAGTACGCGTTCCTTTTTCCCCACCTGGGCGTTCAGAACCTCGAGGGCAATGGCCTGTTGCAGGTCGATCAGGCGCTGTATGCGCTCGCTCTTGACCTCGTAAGGTGTGTCGTCCGGATAGGTCGCGGCCTTGGTGCCCTTGCGGGGCGAATAGATAAAGGTATAGGCGGCATCGAAACGCACCTGACGAATCAGCGACATCGTCTCCTCAAACTGTTCCAGGGTTTCGCCCGGGAAACCCACGATGATATCGCTGGTCAGGCCAATCTCCGGGCAGACAGACCGCAGCCTGTGCACCAGGTCAAGATAGTGTTCCCGGGTATAGCTTCGGTTCATGCGCTTGAGGATCTCGTCGCTGCCGGCTTGCACCGGCAGGTGCAGCTGGGGCATCAGGTGGGTAAGCTCGCCGAAGGCATGGATGAGCTCATCTGACAGGTCCTTCGGATGCGAGGTCATGAAGCGAATGCGCGGGATGCCCAACCGGTCGATGCGATACAACAGCTCCGCGAATGCTGCACCCCCGCCCCGGTAGGAGTTGACGTTCTGCCCCAGCAGCATGATCTCCTGGGCGCCCTCGTCCTGCAATCGCACGCACTCAGCGATGACGGCCTCCGGTGTCCTGGAGCGTTCCCGTCCCCGCACGTAGGGCACGATGCAGTAGGTACAGAAATTGTTGCAGCCGTACATGATATTCACAAAGGCGTTGAACCGGTTCCTGCGCTTCTCGGGCATGCCCTCCACCACTTCACCGTCGGTGTCGATCACCTCCACCACGGGGTGTTTTTCCGTCAACACGCGGTAGATGTACTCCGGCAGGCGGTAGAGGTTGTGGGTGCCATAAACCAGGTCGATGAAGGGATAGCGCGCCTTCATCATCGCCGCCATGCCCTTTTCCTGGGTCATGCAGCCACCCACACAGATCATCAGATTGGGCCTGACCTTTTTCATTTCCTTCAGCCAGATCACGTTGCCCAGGGCCTTGTTCTCAGCATTCTCCCGCACACAGCAGGTGTTGTAGAGAATCAGGTCCGCGTCCTCGCGTACAGGGGCGTGAACCATGCCCATCTGCTCCAGCATACCGGCGATGGATTCGGAGTCCCGCTCGTTCATCTGGCACCCCATGGACACGATGTGATAGCTGTGAGGGCGCTCCTTCAGGCAGTTTACCAGCTTCATGAATTCCTGCTGGCGTATCATTGCCTCCAACGGAACAACCGGTCTTTCCTTCATGTGAAGAACCTCGTTTCATAGTTTGCTTTCCATGGGCGTAAAGCAGTATTCCCCCGCCCCCATGCCTTCGATGGGCGACAGCTGGACGGCACTACCCCCGGGTATGCCGATTCGTTTGATCCAACCGCAGACGGCGGGTGCGGCCTCCAGCCGAAGCGCCGTAGCGTCCCCCGCTCGCCTGCGCCGCCACAGGTCGCGAAGGGCGCGGCGCCCGGTCGCCTCGTGGGAAGGGACGGCGCCGTTGCCGTCGCAGTCAGAGCAGGTGTGCGTCAACTGCTTCGACAGGCTCTGGCGCACCCGCTTGCGGGTAAGCTCCACCAGGCCCAGGGCAGTGATATCCACCACCCTTGTGCGATTGCGGTCGCTGGCGGCGTATTCCCGAAGCGCCGACATCAGCGCCTGGGCATCGCCCGCACGGCGCATATTGATGAAGTCGACGATCACTGTGCCGCCGATGTCGCGCAGGCGCAACTGGCGCATCAATTCCCGGGCGGCTTCACGGTTTATAGCAAGGATCGTTTCGTCCGCGTCCCGCTTGCCCGTATTCTTGCCGGTGTTCACGTCTACGACGGTCATGGCCTCGGTCTCGTCGATCACCAGTGAACCGCCGCTGTCAAGCCATACATAGCGCTCCAACGCCCTGTCGATCTGGCTGTCCACACGATACAGGTCGAAAAGCGGCGTGTCGCCGTTGTGGCGTTGAACCCTGCCCGCAAGGTCGGGTGTCATGGCCTTTGCCAGCGTCAACAGGCGGTCAAAGCAGCGCTCGTCGTCGGTCCATATGCCCTCGACATCCTCGGTAAGCATATCCCGCACGGCGCGCAGCGCCAGGTCGTTATCGTCATAAATCAGCCCTGGTGCGGCGGTGTACCCGGCATTGCGTTTCATGTCCTCAAGCTGCGCCTTCAATATGGCGTATTCCGCCTGAAGGCGCTCTGCGTCCAGGCCCTTGGCTGCCGTGCGCACAATCAAGCCATCCGGTCCATCGTCCGTCAGCGATAGCCCGATCCTGTACAGTCGGTCGCGCTCGGCGTCGCTTTCGATCTTGCGTGAAACGCCGACGTACTTCACCCCGGCCAGCAAAACCAGGTACCGTCCGGGCAGTGTGATGTAGCAGGACAACCGCGGCCCTTTCGCGCCGGGTTGGGACCGTATGACCTGAACCAGCAGCTGCTGACCCGGTCGGACCAGCTTTTCAATGCGCGCCTTTCCGAGTATGGTGGAAAGCGCCCTGTCACCCTGGGCAAACAGCCGGATATCACTGGCGGAGAGAAAGCCGTTTTTCTCCAGGCCGATGTCCACAAAGGCGGCGTTCATGCCGGGCAGTACGTTCTCCACCCGGCCGAGGTATACGTTGCCGGATATGTTTTCCGTGTTGGGGCGCTGAATGTAGAGCTCGCACAGCGCGCCATCCTCGACGACGGCCAGCCGGGTTTGATCCATCACCCGCTCCATCAGCAAGACCTGTTTCATCACCATGTCACCCCTACAGCGTCATCAGCGGCAATGGATCGCCCTGGGGGCCCAGGCCCAGCAGGGCCAGGCGGTGGACATGGGTCCGGGGCGCTTCGACCCCTGCCAGGTCCGCAAGGAGCCCCACCAGCATCTCCGGCTTGATGGACTGGCTCTCCGTGAGCATCAACCGCGTTTTGAAGCATCCTTCTTCAAGCGGCTCCATCTCCACGACCAGCGGACGCGCGTTGATCTCCTTCTCGCCGGATTTGGTCTTCTTGACGGTGGTCACGACCTCCATTTGAAGAAATACCGGTATCTGTTCAAGGACTGCCGGGGCGTTCTCCCCTTCCAGCCGAACGACATAATCGGACATCCGCACCAGGGCCATGGGGGCGGCGTGCTTATCATCCACCATGCGCACCTCATATACCGGCAGATCCTCCGGCAGCGCGGCGCGAACGGCATCTTCGGTGCGCTTGCGCCCCATCGGCGCGCTCAGCTTGATGTCGATGACCTCGTACTCGCTGGTCCACCCCAGGGCCAGCGCCGATCCGAATGACATCACCGGATGGGGGTTGAAGCCCTGGCTCCAGGCGACGGGCAGTCCCGTGCGGTTGACGGCGCGCTGGAAGAAGCGCTGAAGGTCCAGATGGGATATGAACCGCAGCCTGGGCTGCTTGCCAAAGCGAATAAGTGCCCTCATGTATGTCTCCTTTGCCTTGGGAACTGCCGCCCGATAGAGCGGCGTTCCTGGCGATGCCGTATTATGCCGGTAGTTCCCTTATCAACGTCCTTCACACGCGCCATAGCGCTTCATACCGCAGCCCGTGCAGCCTTTGCGGCAATCCATGGTACACTCGGCCCGCTGGGCTTTCTCCCACTCCCTGAGCAGATAGGCCTTCGTGACCCCACAATCCAGGTGATCCCAGGGAAAAACCTCGTCCGTCGTTCGTGGGCGAAGCGCGTAGAAATCCGGGTTGATGCCCTCCGCCTCAAAGGCTTTGAGCCAGAGGTCGTAGCGGAACTGGTCGCTCCAGCCATCGAAGCGGCAACCCATGCGCCATGCGCGCTCCATCGCGTCGCCCAAGCGTCGGTCGCCCCGGGCGAACACGGCCTCGATGTAGCTCAGGTCGGGCGCATGGTATTTGAAATCCACGCCCTTGACCTTTGACAGCGTCTGTCTGAGCAGTTGCTGGCGGTGAACGACGGTTTCATAGTCCAGCTGGGGCGCCCACTGGAAAGGGGTGTCGTTCTTCGGTACGAACACCGAGGCGCTGACGGTGATGCGAAGCCCCGGCGCGCGACGCTCCTTGGGCACGGAGAAATAGCACCTGCGCACCTTTTCGGCCAGGTCGGCGATGCCCAGCACATCCTCGTCCGTCTCGGTGGGCAAGCCCAGCATGAAGTACAGCTTGACCGCTGACCAGCCCTGCTCGAAGGCGTCGGTGACCGAGCGGATCAGGTCAGCCTCGGTCACACCCTTATTGATCACGTCCCGCAGCCGCTGGGTGCCCGCCTCCGGCGCGAGGGTCAGGGCAGTCTTCTTGACCTTCTGGGTCTCCTTCAGGGTGTCCGTCAGCACCGTGTCGATGCGCTGGGAGGGCAGCGATATGCGCACCCTCCGCGCCGCGAAGCGTTCAACCATGCGATGGGCAAGCTCCGGCAGACAGCTGTAATCACCGCTGGACAGGCTCATCAGCGATATCTCGTCGTATCCCGTGGAGGAGACCAGACTGTCGGCCATCTGCATCAAGTGTTCGACGCTGCGTTCGCGGACCGGTCGGTAGATCATACCCGCCTGGCAGAAGCGGCAGCCCCGGGTGCAGCCCCGGAAGATCTCCAGCATGATGCGGTTGTGGATGATCTCGCCATAGGGCACGATCAGCTTCTCGGGATAGGTCGCGCTGTCCAGGTCCTTCACAAGCGCCTTCTTCACCACCTCGGGCGCGCCGCTGCCGGGTTTGGGAGTTACCGAGCGCACAGTGCCATCGTCGTTGTAGCAAACATCATACAGCGAGGGTACGTAGATCCCGGGAATATGCGCCGCCATGCGCAGGTATTCCGACCGGGGCAAGCCCGCCGCCTTCCACTGCTTGTACAGGTTGATGGTCTGCTGGGTCTCCTCCTCCCCATCCCCGAGGGCTACCAGATCCACAAAGGGCGCAAGGGGTTCGGGATTGAAGGCGCAGGGACCGCCGCAAATGATGAAGGGGCCCTCCGTGCGGTCCGCGCTGCGAAGAGGTATGCCTGAGAGGTCCAGCGCTTCCAGGATATTCGTAAAGCTCATCTCGTACTGGAGCGTGATGCCCAAAAGGTCGAATTCCCTTACGGGGGTGCGCGATTCAAGGGTAAACAGGGGTATGCCGTCCCGGCGCATCAGGTCGGCCATATCCACCCACGGCGAAAAAACCCGCTCACACCAGGCGTCGTCCCGGGCATTGATGGCATGGTACAGTATCTTCATGCCCAAATGGGACATGCCCACCTCGTAGGTATCCGGAAAAAGAAATGCGTAGCGCACATCCACTCCGTTCGCATCCTTCATGACAGCGTTGAATTCGCCGCCCATATAGCGAACAGGCTTTTGTACGGACATCATCAGGTTTTCAATGCGCTCGGAAAGGGACAATGGGGCTACCTCCTGCAGACACAAACATTCATGAATACTCTATCACGAAAACATTTTTTCTTCAACTTCCCAATGTTAATAATTCTACCTCATGGAGTCGAAGGATTCATGCAAACATCGGGACATCGTTTACCGACGACAACGCGGCATATGTAGATTTGGGCAATCAGAATGTTCAATTCATTTCTGAACAGTGCCTTAACACAAAAGAACGCATCAATGCCTTGACGAATTGGTGTAAACCACCTATCATGGCAAGCAGAAATGGAGTTGAATACTTATGCAAAAGTTGCCCTTTGTCGACCACGATAAACTAAAGGAGATCACTGCGCAGTACCCCACCCCGTTTCACCTGTACAACGAAGCAGGAATCCGCCGCACCGCCCGCGAGGTTTCCAGGGCCTTCTCTTGGAACAAGGGCTTTCGGGAGTACTTCGCGGTAAAGGCGTGCCCGAATCCCTTTATATTGAAGCTGCTGAAGGAAGAGGGTTGCGGCGTGGACTGCGCCTCTATGACGGAGCTGAAGATGGTGGAAGCACTGGGTTTCTCAGGCAGCGAGATCATGTTCTCATCCAATGAGACCCCCGCCGAGGAATATGAATATGCCCGCAAGCTGGATGCCATCATCAACCTGGACGATATCACCCACATCGATTTCCTGGCGGCCCACGGCGGGTTGCCCGAGCGGATTTGTATGCGCTATAATCCCGGCGGAGAGCTGCTGGTGGGCACGGTGTACATGGGCCAGCCCGATTCCTCGAAGTTCGGCATGACCAAGCAGCAGATCTTTTCCGCGGTACAGAGGCTGATGCAGCTGGGTGTGAAGCAATTCGGCCTGCACGCGCTGCTGGCCAGCAACGCCGCTGACAATAACTATTACCCCGCCAACGCCACGATCCTGTTCGACCTGGCCATTGACCTGAAGAAAAAGCTGGGAGCCGAGATCTTCATGGTAAACCTGTCCGGCGGCATCGGCATCCCCTACCTGCCCGAGCAGACCATGCCCGACATTGGCGTGATCGGCAATGCCATCCAGGAGAGCTTTGCCAAGACGCTGGGCTCAGCGGGGATGGGCAACGTCAGCGTGGCCACCGAGCTGGGCCGCTTCATGACCGGTCCCCATGGCTGTCTGGTGACCCGGGCCATCCACAAGAAACACATCTATAAGGAGTACATCGGTGTGGACGCCTGCGCCGTAAACCTGATGCGCCCGGCCATGTATGACGCCTATCATCACATCACGGTTTCCGGCAAGGAAGACGCGCTGTGCGACCACGTCTACGATGTCGTGGGTTCGCTCTGTGAAAACAACGACAAGTTCGCCGTGGACCGTGCCCTGCCACAGATTGACGATGGCGACCTGGTGGTCATCCATGATACCGGCGCCCACGGATACTCCATGGGTTACAACTACAACGGCAAGCTGAAGAGCGCGGAGATACTGCTGCACCCCGACGGATCCTTCTCGATGATTCGCCGGGCTGAGACGGTAAAGGATTATCTCGCCACCTTCGACTTCTGCGACATACTGGATTCCGTGAAGGCGTAAAGCAGAATACAGTCTCTTTACAGAAAAGCAGACCACTGTCTACATAGACAGCGGTCTGCTTTTCTGTAGATTAACCACCTGCCATCTGCCGCAGCTTTTTTAGTATCCGGCTCTCCATCCGGGAGATTTGAACCTGTGATGTGCCCATGTCCCTGGCGATCTGTGCCTGGGTGTGGCGCTTGAAGTACCGTCTGAAGAGCAATGTCCTCTCCTCAGGCTGCAAGCCCTTCAACAGCCTTGCCAGCGTCAGCCGCTGATCCACATCTGACATGGGATCGGAGCCGATCACGTCCATCAGTCTCAGCCCTCCGTCGCCGGCAATCGTTTCGTCCAGCGAGCGCATGGGCTGCCTGCTGTTCATAGCAAGAAGCACATCGCCCCTGTCCGCGCCCAGGGCGTCGGCAATCTCCTGTGTGGAATACACCTCGGGATGATCCGTCCCGGCGACATATTCCTCCACCCGCCTTGACAATTCGCGTATGGTGCGGGAGATGTGTATGGGCCCGTCATCCCGCAGGTATCGGCGTATCTCGCCCATGATGACCGGCACAGCATAGGTGGAAAACTGTACCTGAAATGACGGGTCAAAGCGGTCGATGGCCTTCAACAACCCCATGCAACCGAATTGAAACAGGTCGTCATACTCCACACCGCGCCCCAGAAAGCGCCTGACGATGTGCTTCACCAGGGCGATGTTTTGAGCGACGAGTGCTTCCCTCGCCTTCGCATCACCCATATGGGCCCTGGACAGCAGGTCGGCTGTTGTGCTTTGGTGCGTCCCGGCATTCACGCCCGCTGCGGAACGGCGTCGTCCCGCAGGTGAATCCGCTTGGTCATGCACACCGTCGTGCCCTTGCCCGGCGCGCTGTCGACGTCTATGCCATCCATGAAGCTCTCCATGACGGTAAAGCCCATGCCCGAGCGATCCTCTCCAGGCGACGTGGTAAAGAAAGGCTGCCGGGCGCGCGCTACATCGTCGATGCCTTTGCCATGGTCGATGATCCGTATCTGCATTTCACCTTCCCCGTCGTAGGACGCACTGAGGCGCACCAATCCCGTCCCACCACCGTAGCCGTGGACGATGGCATTGGTCACAGCTTCCGACACGGCGGTCTTCACGTCGGCCATCTCCTCCATCGTGGGATCCAGGGGCAGCATGAACCCGCTGATGACCAGTCGGGCGAAGGCCTCGTTTTCCGGCAGCGCCGCGAAATCCAGGCGCATTTCATTGATCACACTCATGTTTACACTCCTTTCCGTCAAGCGAGTCGCTCCACCAGCTGGTAGATACCGGCCATCCTGAACAGTTGGTCGATGCGCGCATCCGTTCCGCTTACGGCAACGCTTCCGCCCCTGCGGGACATCACCTTATAGCGGCCAATGATCAGCCCGATGCCGCTGCTGTCCATGAACTCAAGCCCTTTCAAATCAAAAATCAGTTTTTTAGCGTCGGTCCGAGCAATCAGGGAATCCAGTTCCCCGCGAATCGCCGTGACCACGCTGTGATCCAGCTCGCCCGACAGGCGGACGGTCAGTGCGTTCTTTTTCTTCTCATAGCAAAGCATGGAATCACCCTTTCTCCGGATAATTCCATGCCTGCTGTGTCGTATCCTCTGTCAAATCAAAACTGTTTATGCCGATTCCGGTCTTTCGATCGACAAATGGGTGTCGATGATCCGCCCGGCAATGTCACCCTCCAGCGATTCAGCCTGCAGGAGTGCCGAGGCCAGGGCATCCACCGCGCCGATCTGCGAGGCAAGCAGTTCACTGACGTGGGTGTACATCTCCCTGAGCAATGCCCGGCATGCCTCCGCGCCACCGGTGCCCGTACCGCAAAAATGGCCCAGTACTTTCAATGAGATGGCGGGATCATCGTACATGCCCAGCTCCATAACCATCGTCGCCGCAAGCTCCGTGGCCCTGGCCAGATCGCTGGACGCGCCTGCCGTCAGGGCGTCGTCTCCAAAAACCAGTTGTTCAGCGGCCCTGCCGGCCAACAGCACCTGGATCTGGTTTTCCATGTGCCGCTTTTCCACCATAATCCGCTCCGCGGGGACGCACAGGTTGTAACCTGCCGCACCATGGCCCGCCGGCAGTATGCTGATACGTGCCAGCTTGTTTTGTGGTGCGAGCAAACGGCTGGCGATGGCATGCCCCGACTCGTGGACGGCGATGATGTTCCGTTCCCGCTCGGAGGCGATTATCTCCCGATCCGCCCCGGCAACGGCTCTGTAGAAGGCCTTCTGTAAGTCGCGCCGGTCGATAACGCCATCGTCCCTTTCTGCGGCCGCGAGGGCGGCTTCATTCAGCAGGTTTTCAAGCGACGCGCCGGAAAAACTGACGGTTTGCGCCGCAAGCTCCTCAAGGCTGACATCCGTGTTCAGCGGCTTGCCCTGACTGTGGAGCTTCAATATGCTCAACCGCTGCGCCTTGCCGGGCAAGCCCACCTCAATCTGCCGGTCAAATCGCCCAGGGCGGAGCAGTGCCGGATCCAAAGTCTCTATGCGGTTGGTAGCGGCAATCACAATAACGCCGTCTCCGGTATAGAAGCCTGACATCTCACTCAACAGCGCGTTCAGCGTCTGGTCCCGCTCGTCGGAGGCACTGTCGTCCCGCCGCTTGCCCATTGCGTCGATCTCATCGATGAAAATGACGCACCTGCCGGCTTTTCGGGCCTTCCTGAACAGCGCGCGAACCCGGCTTGCACCGACACCCACGTATTTTTCAACAAAATCCGAGCCGGACAGCGCAAAGAAGGGCACGCCCGCCTCCCCGGCCAGCGCCCGGGCCAGCAGCGTCTTCCCCGTGCCCGGTGGTCCGTAGAGCAGCACGCCCCTGGGTATGCGCGCACCGTAGCGCACGTACTTGTCCGGGCACTTCAGGTAATCCCGAAGCTCCGCAAGGCTGTGGAGCGCCTGTTCGTTCGCCGCAACATCCGAAAAGGTGCACGGCTTTTGTTTGACCTTTTCCGGAGCATGCCATCCCTCGCCCATCACCGTCACCAATCGCCCGTGCCGGTAGCCAAACGACGCGAAAAGCACAAGCCCGGCCATGGACAGGACGATCAGGATCTGGAGAAGCAAAGTGCGCTGCTGTGGGCGGCTGTACATTGTCAGCGACAGCAGCACCGCAGTCAACGACGTAACCAGCGTCGAAGTCATCAGTATCGTCGTCATGCGCTTCAAGAAAAACACCTCTCAATGTAGGTTCACATATACCTGTATTATTGTAAACCCGTCGATACGCGCTGTCTACGAACAACTTCTGGCACTCGTGTCTATTTTCACCGAAAATGGGAATGCTTAGAGTATGTTTCTAAAATGCCTGAAGCGCAATTGGCTGGAAACTCCGTTGCAGTTACGGCGTCTTTGCTTGCATTTCCGCGTAGATTTCCCTTGACTTAGCCCACTAAGCCTGCGAAAATCGCCTTGAAATGCGGGCAAATCCACTCGAAATTGCATCTCCTTGCATTTTGAAACACACTCTAGAGGAGATATTTCGCCGAGGGGTGGAGTGGAATATGAAAAAGAAAGTGCTGGCCGGATTGGGCATTGTCATGCTGCTGGCATTTGGCCTGCTGCTGTGGCGGCTCGATCTGCCCCATTGGAAAAAACTGGACCTTTCCAAAATCGAGCAGATGTCCTCGGCAACCACTGTCTACGATGGAAACGACGTTGCCGTAGGCGCGCTGCACGGCAGTGAGCACAGGATATGGGTGGCACTGTCCAGCGTCCCGGAACACGTTCAGCAGGCTTTTATCGCCGCCGAGGATCTGCGCTTCTACAGGCACCACGGCGTGGATTTTCACCGGCTGATGGGGGCACTGTGGCAGGATATACGCACGCTGAGCTACGCCCAGGGTGGTTCCACGATCACCCAGCAGCTGATTAAGCTGACCCACCTGAGCCAGGTGAAAACCCTGTCCCGAAAGGCCCAGGAGATCGTGCTCGCCCTCCAGCTGGAGAAGGTGATGGACAAGCGGCAAATATTGGAAGCCTATCTGAACGCCGTGTACTTCGGCCATGGCGCCTACGGGATTGAGGCGGCCTCCAACGCCTATTTTGACAAGCCGTCCTCGCGGTTGACCCTGGCGGAGGGCGCCCTGCTGGCGGGCATCATTAAAGCTCCCTCATCCTACGCGCCACACCTGAACCCGGAAAAGGCCACCGCACGGCGCAATTCAATCCTTGAAATCATGGAAAAGAACGGCATGATCACTGCAAAGCAGCGCAGGGATGCCCAGGCCGAGGCAGTTCACCTGGCCGAGGACAACGGCAGAGACACCGAATTTGCCTGGTACATGGATGCCGTACTGGAGGAAGCCACGGCGATACTGAACCTCTCCGCGGACGAACTGATGACGGGACGATACGAAATTCATACCGCTCTGAACCCAATGATGCAGGCCGAGGCTGAAAAGTTGTTCGAGGACAGCAGCCGTTTTCCCGCCGATGGGGCCAGCGGCGCAGCAGTCCAGGCGGCGCTCACGGCGCTGGATACGGAAACCGGAGCGTTGGAGGTGGTCGTGGGTGGCCGGCGGTACGACGTCCTGCGGGGGTTGAACCGAGCCATGGGTATCCGACGCCAACCGGGATCGGCCATCAAGCCCGTGTCTACCTACGCCGCCGCCATCGACGCCTATGGCTATCTGCCCTCGTCGATCATCGACGACACTCCCCGGACCTTCGCCGGGGGCTACGTCCCGGGCAACGCCGGCGGCGCAAGCTATGGCCCCGTGACCCTGCGGGAGGCTCTGTCCCGGTCGCTGAACGTGGCCACCGTGGACCTGGCTGACACCATCGGCGTTCCGGCGGTGCGCACCTATGCCAATCGCTTCGGCCTGTCGCTGGACGCTGCCGATGCCAACCTTTCCCTCGCCCTGGGGGCGCTGACCTACGGCGTCTCCCCGGCGCAGCTGGGCGCGGCCTACTGCGCGCTGGCCAACGGTGGCATGCGGGTGACGCCCCATACCATACGGTGGATCGGGGACGGCGACGGTCGCGTGCTCTATCGTGCCAATGAAAGCAAGGATCGTGCCCTCAGTCCGGAAGCCGCCTATATGGTCACCGACATGCTGAAAACCGCCGCTACCAGGGGCAGCGCAAAAGCCCTCGCCGCATGCGGCATGCCTGTGGCAGGCAAGACAGGCACGGTCGCCGAGGGCAGCGATGGCAACCGGGATATCTGGACCGTTGCCTATACGCCCGAGACTGCGGTGTGCGTCTGGATGGGCTTTGACGACCCCGGAACCGGCGACAGGCTGCCCGCTTCGGAAGGTGGCAGCGGTTATCCCGCACGGCTGTGCGCCGCTTTTCTCAGAAATGTTTCGGGTCACCTCGGCGGAAGGGATTTCAAACGCCCCGCAGGCGTCAGGACCGCGCTGGTGGACAGCGTCGCGCTGAGCGACGACAGAATACCGTTGCTCAGCACCGAGCGCACCCCTCCGGAATATACACGTCTCGAGGTTTTCCGCGCGGACGCCATGCCGGACCAGTTCTCGACGCACTGGACTTCCCCCGCGACACCACAGGATTTCCGCCTGCTCACAGGCCCCGGTGAGACCCCCGTGCTGGCGTTTACACCTCAGGATTCAAACGTCCAATATGTACTCACGCGTTCGGTAGGTGGAGAGAGCGCCGAGGTGGCTGTGCTCCAGGGTGAGGCAGGCAGGGAGATTCGCTATGCGGATGACGACTGCGACCTGTCGCAGTTGGCCAGCTACGCGTTGCTGCCCCGTAACGGCCTTTTGTTTGCCCGGGGCGAACTCCTCGCTGGGTCCGTAACCCAGAACGTGGCCTATGTGCCCGGAGGCCTGTTGAACACAATAATGGGCGTCGGCGAAGCCGAAGCCCCGCCGACGCCCGCAGAGGTGCAGGAAGCAGACCGTCAATCGCTGTTCGACTGACCGGCCACAAGCAGCTCCATCTCCTCCTTTTCGATCGGTATGAACGCCAGGTGGTCGCCATCCGCTGTAACGCGCACCCGGTCCCCCAGGCGTATCTTGCCCAGCAAGATCTCCTCGCTGAGGGCGTCCTCCACCATGCGCTGGATGGCGCGGCGCAGCGGACGCGCGCCATACTGCATGTCGTAGCCCGCGCCGCTGATCACGCTGAGGGCGGATTCGTCCACATCCAGCTCTATGCCGTGTTCGGCCAGGCGCGCGCAAACCTGCCTGAGCAGCAGCCGTGCGATTTCGTCGATCTCATGCTGTTCAAGGGCATGGAATACGATGATCTCGTCCACGCGGTTCAGGAACTCAGGCCTGAAGATGTTCTTCACCTCGCCCATGATGCTTTCCTTCATGGTTTCGTAGGTGCGTGCGCTGTCGATGGAACCGCCAAAGCCCAGGCTGCGCTGCTTCTTCAGCGCGTGGGCGCCGGCATTGCTGGTCATGACGATCACGGTGTTCTTGAAATCCACTACCCTGCCCTGGCCATCGGTCAGGCGGCCGTCCTCCAGGATTTGCAGCAGTATGTTGAACACGTCCGGATGCGCCTTCTCGACCTCATCCAGCAAGATCACCGCATAGGGCTTGCGCCGCACCTTTTCAGTCAGCTGACCGCCCTCCTCGTGCCCCACATAGCCCGGAGGCGAGCCGATCATACGGGACACGGAGTGCTTCTCCATATATTCGGACATATCGATGCGAATCATGCTGTCCTCGTCACCGAACAGCGCCTCAGCCAGAGCCTTGCACAACTCGGTCTTGCCCACGCCGGTGGGCCCAAGGAAGATGAACGAGCCGATGGGGCGCTTCGGGTCCTTCAAACCGGCCCTTGCACGCCGTATGGCCCGGGCGACGGAGGCGACGGCCTCCTCCTGGCCGATCACCCGCTCATGCAACACCGCTTCCAGGTTAACGAGTCTTCGGGATTCATCCTCGGTGATCTTCGACACGGGAATGCCCGTCCAGGCGCAGACGATCTGGGCAACCTCTTCCTCGCCCACCGTCTCCACGCGGCTGTTGCGGCGGTTTTCCCATTCGCTTCGGCGCTGTGCCATTTCGTTTTGCAGCGCCTTCTTCTTGTCCCGCAGGTGGGCGGCCTTTTCGAAGTCCTCGTGGGCCACGGCTTCCTCTGTCTCCTTGTTCAGCGCGTCCAGCTTCTCCTGCTGCTGCTTCATGTCCGGCGGCGCGGTGAAGGCCTTGATACGTACCCTGGAGGCGGCTTCGTCGATCAGGTCGATGGCCTTGTCCGGCAGGCAGCGGTCTGAGATATAGCGATCCGACAGGAATACCGCGGCCGTGATGGCTTCATCGGTGATGCGCACACGGTGATGGGCCTCGTAGCGATCCCGAAGGCCCTTGAGGATTGCGATGGATTCCTCCCTGGACGGCTCTGGGACCTTGACCGGCTGGAAGCGGCGCTCCAGGGCAGCGTCCTTTTCGATGTGTTTATGGTATTCGTTCAGCGTTGTGGCGCCGATGCACTGCATCTCCCCTCTGGCCAAGGCGGGCTTGAGGATGTTGGCCGCGTCGATCGCACCCTCCGACGCCCCTGCGCCGCAGATGGTGTGCAGCTCGTCGATGAACAGGATCACATTGCCCGCGGCCTTGATCTCGCCCATGACCTTTTTCAGGCGCTCTTCGAATTCACCCCGGTACTTTGCGCCTGCTAACATACTGGCCAGATCCAGGGACACCACACGCTTGCCACGCAAGATTTCGGGAGCCATGTCTTCTACGATCAGCTGGGCCAATCCTTCCACGATGGCGGACTTGCCCACTCCCGGTTCGCCGATGAGCACCGGGTTGTTCTTGCGCCGTCGGGACAGTATCTGCACGATGCGCTCGATTTCGTTGGTGCGTCCCACGACGGGATCCAACTCGCCACTGCGGGCCAGGGCGGTCAGGTCGCGGGAATACTGGTTCAGCGTCGGCGTATCCGCCGCGGCATTGCCGCTGGCGCCGGGGTTTTCTTCCTCGGCACCGGTCAGTATGCGCAGCAGCTCGTCCCTGGCCTTGGAAAGGTCCAGCCCCAGCTTGATCAACACGTGGGCCGCAACGCCCTCCCGCTCCCGCATCAGTGCCAGCAGGATATGCTCAGTGCTGACATAGTTTTGCTTCAGCTCCCTCGCCTCGCGGACGCTCTGCTCCAGCACCTTCTTGGTCCTTGGGGTGTAGACCATCTGCTTGCCGTCAACGCTCTCCTCGCCCCTGCCCAGAATTTGCAGGACCTCGTTGCGCACTGCGTCCAAAGTAATGCCCTTCAGCACGGGCGTCGCTCCGCCGGGCTCAGTCAGCACGCCCAGCAGCAGATGCTCGGTTCCCACATAGGTGCGACCCAGTTCCGCCGCTTCCCGCTGAGCGGCCAACAGCGCGCGCTGGCCGCGCTCGGTAAATTTTGCGTAATATGCCATCTATTGCCTCCAATACCTGGTTGTTCACAATTTCGGAAAGGAAACAGCGCCTCCATATTGTGTGGTATTTCCGAAAGGGATTACTCGGCGACCAGCGCCTGAAGCTCCTCCCGCAGAATTTTAGCTCGCAGGATCTCGGACTCCCTCGGGCTGATCAGCTTGCCGGCTCTCACGCCCAGGGAACCGGGCTGCACGTCCATCATCAGCGTGTCCAGGCCCGGCAGCGGCGCATGCAGGTAACCCATGCTGGCCGCGTATCGTATGTCGGAGTAGCGGGTCATGAATTCCTTCGCGGTCATCAGGCGCGCATACATCAATTCTCCCCAGGATCGCATGAGCCTATCCTGTAGCTGGAGCATGTCTTTCTTCTCGGCGCTCTCGCGCATACTGCGTTCGTGCTCCACAATCTGGCTCGTCGCCGCCGACAGCGCGCGAATCACGTCCTCCTCGCTGCGCCCCAAAGTGGCCTGGTTGGACAGCTGGTACAGATGCCCTTGCGCCTCGCTCCCCTCGCCGTAGAGCCCGCGTATGGTCAGGCCCAGTTTGGCGATGGTTTGCATCACCGCGCCCATCTGTCCCTTGGCCGAAAGCGCGGGCAGGTGCAATATCACGCTGGCGCGCATCCCCGTGCCCGTGTTGGCGGGGCAGGCTGTCAAATAGCCCCACTGGTGGTCAAAGGCAAAGGGATATCGTGCCTCAAGCGCTTCGTCCAGATTGAGCGCCATCTCAGCCGAGCGCTCCAGCTGGAGGCCCGGCAGCAGGCCCTGGAAGCGCACATGATCCTCTTCATTCAACATGACGGTGACGGTACCCGCCGAGGACACCATTGCCGCCGAGCAGTTGACAAATTTCAACAGGTCATAGCTGATCAGGTGGTGTTCCACCAGCCTGGAGCGGGCGTCCTCCTCCAGCTCGCTCATGCGCAAAAGCGTGAAAGCAGAGCCGTTTTCGGTTTTGAATACGGCGTCCACCGTGCGCTCGATGACCTCCTCGGCGTATTCCGGGGTGAGCTTGGGCGAAAAGGGAAGGTCCTCATAGTTGCGCGACAACCGCACACGGCTGGAGATAACCACATCCTGTTCGGGTGCGAGCACATACTCATACATTGTCGTTCGCCCCCTCTTCTTCGTTGGATTCAAGCCGATCGTGGGGCTTGACTTTGATGTCCGATTCCTTGCGCTCCAGCTGTATGCTCAGGGCACGAATGGTGTCCCGCAGCTTGGCCGCCTGCTCGTACTCCTCGTCCGCGACGGCCCGCTGTAGCTTTTCCTTCAGCCGGTCGATGTTCATGCGGATGGAGGTGCCGCTGTGAACGCCGCCTGGGACGCGGCCCGCATGCTGGGTGTTGCCGTGTACGCGTTGCAAAAGCGCGTTCAGCGGCGTCTTAAACGCCTGGTAGCAGTTGGCGCAGCCCAGCATACCGCACTTTTGGAACTCGGTATAGGTCATACCGCACTGCTCACACACCAAGCCCTCGTATTCGGTGTTCTCCCGCTCTTTTTCGCGGGAGCTGCGGTTTTCAAGTATACTGTTGAGTATGCCGGCGAGATTTGAAAAATCTATGCCGGGTATCTGCTTCTGGTGTTTGGCCATGCAGGTCGGGCAAAGATTTCGCTCAACCCGATCCCCGTTGATGATCGTCATCAGGTGGAACTTGGCGGGCCTGATACCGCAATCCTCACACATCATCGCGCTCATCCTCCTCAAGATTCTTAAAAGCCTGTGTCAGCATGTTTTTGAACACTGCGGCGCGCAGCACGTCCTTTGCGCTGATGGGCAGCGCCAGTGCGTTGCGGGATACTGCCGAGCGCATCAGCGCCGCTTCTCGACCGGTAATCATCTTTCGCTCGTTCAGATTGGATATGATCGCGTTCGCGGTCTCCTCATCCACAGAATTGCCCACCCTGTTGAGCAGCGTGTCGAGAAAATGCGGTTCATCCCGTGTCGTCATCCTGACAATGCGCACGTAGCCACCGCCCCCGCGCCGGGATTCGATGATGTACCCGTGATCCACGGAAAAGCGGGTGGCCAGCACGTAGTTGATCTGTGAAGGTGCGCAACCGAAATGATGGGCCAATTCGTTTCGACGAAGCTCAATGTGGGCATCCTCGCGCATCAATTCCTTGATAAATTGTTCTATATTATCACTGAGCTGTGCCATATAACCATCTCCTATTGACCATCTTTGACTATTATATACCAACACAGCGCAGAATGCAAGAGGAAAATTCTAAAAAATCGCCGCTCAAAAAAGCGCCCGAAGGCGCTTTGAGTCATCGCTGCTTATCCTGAAAAACAACAGATCATGACGGTCATACTTTAATCTCTCATGCCTGTTTGCAGATAATCACCGCAGCCGTTGAAGAAATGCCCAACTCCTCCCCCTCAAAACCCATGTGCTCAGTGGTGGTCGCCTTGACATTTACCCGGTCCTCATCCACGTTCAGACCCCGGGCGATATTCGCCTTCATTTGCGCCATATAGCCCGCCAACTTGGGCTTTTGGGCCACGATGGTAATGTCCGCGTTGCCCACACGAAAGCCGCGCTCTGTGACCATCGCCATGACCGCTTCCAAGAGCTTCATGGAATCAGCGCCCTTGTATTTGGGGTCGGTATCCGGGAAATGCCGCCCAATGTCGCCCAGAGCCAACGCGCCAAGCAGTGCATCCATCAGCGCGTGGACCGCCACATCGGCATCAGAGTGACCGTCCAGCCCGCGATCGTGGGGAATCTCCACGCCGCACAGCACCAGCCTGCGGCCCTCGGCCAGACGATGGGCATCGTATCCCTGGCCCACGCGCACTTCCGGCACAACAGGTTTCTCCATTGCTTCAAAATCCTTCTTCGTCGTCAATTTGATGTTTTCGGCTGCGTCGTCGGTTGTCACCAGTGTGACGTCACCGTAATAGTGTTCAAACAGCATGGCATCGTCCGTCACGGACAATCCATCCTCCCTGGCGCGGAGGTGAGCCTTCAATATAAGCTGACAGTCAAAGCACTGGGGAGTCTGGACGGCACGCAGGGCATTCCGGTCCAACGAGGAGACGCGACCATCTTGGCCAACCTGCTTGATGGTATCCACGACGGGCGTGGAAATGACCCCGCTGCCGCTTTTTATAGCTGAATCCAGCGTGGCATCGATGATGTTTTTGCTGACAAAGGGACGCGCGGCGTCGTGAATCGCCACGAACGCTGCCTCCCTTGGCAGCGCCAGCAGCCCGTTACATACGGAATCACGACGGGTTTTACCGCCGCGCACGATCCTCTTGACGATACCGTAGGGTCCCTCTGCTCTTTGCAGCTCGGCAAACCGCGCTTCATCAGCCTCCGAGAGCACGACCACCGCGCCATCAAAGCGCGCGGAGCCTTCGATGGCGTCCAGGCAGCGTCCCAGTACCGAGCGGCCGCGCAAAGGAAAAAACACCTTGTTCACACCCAGGCCAGCTCGGTCGCCGCGGCCTGCGGCCACGATCACCGCCCAGCAGCTCATGCCTTTGCGCGGTACATGGAGGCCGCGTCCTGCTTGGCTGCGTGCTCGGCGATGGACAGCACTTCGTATTCGCTGTACTTTTCACCAAAGCGGATGCCCAGGATATCCCCCACCCTGACGTCGGTTCCGGGCTTGCCTTCCTTGCCGTTGACGGTGACATGTCCCGTGGAGCAAGCATCGTTGGCGACACTCCTGCGCTTGATGATCCTGGATATTTTCAGATATTTATCCAATCGGCTGGAGGTCGGCGCTGTGTGCTCCACAGGCTTTTTTGCCTCCATAGCCTTCCTGCTCATGTCTCTTCTCCTTCCAAAGGGATGACGCTTCAATGCAACAGGGCACCCCCTTGCGGAAGCGCCCTGTGAATGTTCTTTATCTTAGGAACCTCCACGAAACAGTATGCACATCTTGCCTGAATCCACCCCTGTACCCTTCGGCCTGAAAGGCCTGCGGCATCGCTGTCGTCGGTCAACGTGCCCCGGCACGCTTCCCTCCTTCGCCTTGCAGGGATGAATTCATCCTTCGCAATCTGCATAATCTATTTCGTTGCGGTTTCTTAGAACTGGTCCTTAAAGCCCTTGCCCGCCTTGAAAGAAGGGGACTTCTTGGCAGGGATCTCGATGGTCTCGCCGGTAGAGGGCTTGCGACCGGTACGGGCAGCGCGCTCCTTCACTTCAAAGGTACCAAAGCCCATCAGCTGCACCTTGTCTCCCGCTTTGAGCGCGTCGGTGATGATGTCGGTAAAAGCATTCAGCGCTGCCTCAGCCTGCTTCTTGCTCAGTTCGGATTTCTCTGCCATCTTGGCAATCAGAGTCGCCTTGTTCATAGAAAACACACCTCCAAATATGATAAGCAAATTGAGCACAACAAACTACTATCATTGAGCACAATAAGTGTTTATTCGTGCCTACATGCATTGTTTCCTGCTTGTTTTCCCGACTCCATCACAATTTTACTGAATTCCAATACTTTCTCAACGTTTCCTCAGGCAAATCATCGAATCCAGCGCCATTTTCAGTGATTTCGCGCTCGACAGCCTCAAAGCGGTCGATGAATCGGTTCACTGCATGGTTCAAAGCAATCTCCGGGTCCACTTGTCTCAGCCGCGCCAGGCCAGCCACGGACAAAAGCAGGTCGCCGATATACCGATCCGCATCCCCGTCGGACAAGGATTGGGGCAGCAGCGCCTCGAAGCGGTCCCGCAGCGTAAGAACATCCTGGTCACACAGGCCGACGTCAGCGCTGCGCTTGAGCACTTTTACGGCTCGGAGCATCGCGGGCAGCGAACGGGTTACCTCGCGCAACGCCTCCGTGCGGGTATGCTGGCCCCGCTCAGCCATTTTGTTTTTGTCCCACAGACGCAGCACCTGTTCCTCATCCTGCGCCACATCGTTGCCGTAGATGTGCGTGTGGCGGCTGATCAGTTTTTGACAGATGGCGGTCGTGACATCTGAAATGTCAAATTCGCCATGCCGCCTTGCGATTTCAGCATGCAGGCTCACATGCATCAACAGATCGCCCAGCTCATCGTACAGGTGGTCAGTATCTCCCGCGTCGATGGCGTCGATCACCTCATAGGTTTCCTCCAGCAAGCAGGCCCTCAGGGATTCATGGGTCTGCACCCGATCCCAGGGACATCCGTCGGGCGCGCACAGCCTGCGCATGATCTCGTTCAGGTGCCCGAAGTCATAGCGCTCGAGCCCGGTGATATCGCGCTGAGCCGGAACCAGCACGCAGGTCCTGTGATCGAAGCGTTCGCCCCGATCCAGCGTATACAGAGCAATCAATACGGGCCTGTCATCGCCTTGCATCAACCAGACGTTCCATTCTTCTGGATAGGCTTCCATCAGGCGAAGCTTGACCTCTGCAGCCAGTTCACGGGTATCCATCTCGCGGATCAGGCAATTCTCCCTCGCAGCGGGATGAAACTCTTCCCACTCTGACGCGGCCACCAGGCGCGCCTCACCCCTGGCGAGCGCCAGCAAAGCGCCTTCGGTGGGCGGCCCCGGTATCACGACGACATTATCCCCGGCCAGACCGATCAACCGCGAAACGCTCTGATCGCGCACATCCGCTACGACATAGGCCACATCGCCGCCCGCGCTCGCCTCCACAATCGCCTCAGCGGCAGCCTGGGCATGATCGTCAAAATCGTCGAAGGCTTCATACAGTGCATCCAGCGACGTGAAGGGCAAACCTTTCTCCGTAAGCCATCCTGCGCAGCCGCACCGATCCGTGTGCAGCACGATGGTTTTGACCGCCTTCAGTGCCTCGATGGCATTCAGGGTCAAATCGCCCCGGCTCCAGCCCGCGCCGATAACCGTAATCCTTCCCATTTGCAAACCTCCGTTCGGATATTGAATTATCCGACTTCTGTGGATTTGCAGTGATTATAGCACAAAGCGACCGATACGGCAAGATTCAGGGAAATACCGCACAATATGGGCGGCAGCCTGACGGATGACTTTCAGCCATCCGCAGTCTGCATATTCCTTGACTTGCCGATATAATTCGCTCTCCGGCTTACCACCTTGATTGCGGGGGTGTTTCCCTGGAAACTGTAGCGAAACAGGTTGTTCAGGTTGCGAAACGAAGCCGAAAACCCTCCGGACTTCAGGGTACAGGGGTTGGATTCAGGCAAGCTGTGCAAGATATTTCGTGAAGGTTCCCGAGTGCGTTACTGTTCCATCTGGCGACCGATAATGTTCGCGGTGGTCTCCGCCACCTTCTGATCGATGTCCGTCATTTGGAGCCCACTCTCACGGCTGAGCAGTATCAGGCCTCCCACGATCTCCCCATCTGCCAGTATCGGCGCGACAATCTGGGCAGAATAATTCTCGGGCCTGTCGTCACTGGTGATGGGAATCATCTTCGCCCCTGTGGACAGGTTCAGCAGCGTCAGTTGGCGCCCCTGAAGGATCTGGTCCACCTCCTGGCTGAGCTGTTTTTCCACATATTCCCGCTTGGTCGCGCCCGAGCTGGACACGATGGCATCCCTGTCGCTGATCAGCGCCACATGGCCAAGCGTGCGATACAGGGAATCGGTGTAATCCTTGGCGATGGTCGCGATCTCTCCGATCGGGGAATACTTCTTCAATACAACTTCGCCGTCATGATCGGTGAATATTTCCAACGGGTCCCCCTCCCGAATTCGCAGCGTCCGCCTGATTTCCTTGGGAATGACCACTCGTCCCAGTTCGTCTATCCGCCGTACAATGCCTGTTGCTCGCATAACAAAACGCCTCCGATTGCTCAAGATGGCTGAAGCAGTCGGTTTGTTATCATCAAACTGCTTCCAGCTGCACATACTTCAAGTCGTGTGCGTAGTTTGCGCGAATCGGGGCGTTTTATGCGCGAGGGCGCTTGCGTTCAGGCCATTCACCTGTCGATTCCGTTACATACTCATTTCCAACGGCACGCCAAGCAGGTGGGCGATCTGGTTGATCGCGATTCGATCGTCGTAACGATACACGTCATGGGCAGGCTCGATATCAAAGCAATAGTTGCCCACGATCTCAACCGAATAGTCGAAATATTTCCTGTAGAGCGCCGCGGCGGCGTTGTAGATGGCCTGTCCCCAGCGCTGGTGATAGGTGGAGGTGACGATGGTAATCGTCTTGATGTCCTGCTGTTTCAGCATCTCCATGGTATTCTTCGCGTTTTGCAGGGTGGTCATCGCATCCTCGTCAATGTGTATGCGCGCGGCGTCTATGCCGCACTTGCGAATCAGATAATCCCGCATCATCCCAGCTTCCGTATGCAGCTTCGGATTGTTGTCTCCGGTCGCACCGCCTGAACAGACGATAATCGCGCTGGGAAAGGACCGTGCCGCGGCGGCGGCGGCATCGCACCGTCCCACCAGCTCGGGCTGCATCTCTCCGTTTTTCAATTCGTAGCCCAGCAGCACAAAGGCATGTCGTTCGCTGTCGCGCAGACTGGTCTCTTTCAAGGCAGAGGCAAGCTGCTCCCCCTCTTTATAGACAAACAGCGGGTAATCGTCATCGAGATAGACATCTCGCCAGTGTTCCGCGATGGCGCTCGCGATTTCCCAATCCGATTCGCTGACCAGACGAATCTGTGCAAGGTCAGTATCGATCCGAGTATCGTCATCCTTGGAAGGCGTCTCATAGGCCCTCATCAGATCCGTCAGCAAATCGGCAAAGAACGCCTTGTTGTCATCGCTGATCCACTTCTGCTCCGCTACAGCCAGTACACCGCTGAAAATCAACGCCATGAGCAGGAGCGTTGCGAGTGTTTTTTTCATAACAATCGCCTCCAAACAGAGTTCTCACCGAAATTGTATCACAGAGGAGCTCCTCTGTCCACAGCAAAAAACCGGTTGCCTGCGCCATTGCATTATGGTAGAATAGAAGCAAGCTATCCACTTAACCCTGCGCTTGTCTGACTGCAGCGAAAAGGAGCGTCTCTATGAATCACGAAGAAACTGCCCGCACCAACCACAAGAGTGGCTGCAACTGCGGCCAGGCCGTATTTACCACCTTTGTCCGGGAACTCGGCCTCACCCGTGAGGAAGCCATGGGCATCGCCCCCAGGCCCCGCTCGGAGGGTGGGCAGTGTGGCGCATACCTGGCGGGAAAGGCATTGCTGGAGCGCCTGAAACCGGAGGCTGTCAGCGACTTTGAAGCGCAATTCAGGGCACTCAATGGCTCGACGGAGTGCCGAAGGCTGCGCGGCGCCGGCAAGACGTGCAACGACTACGTTGGTGACGCGGCGCGGCTTGCCGAAGCACTGCTCAACGTCCCGTCCAGCCGCTGATCCGAAGGTCAGGAATAAAAAACGGAAACTTACGGGCACCTCTAAAACTCTCATCACCGTCGGACGGCTGAATTTCAGCCATCTTCGACATGCAAAAACCTTGACTGCCCGCCAGGCAGCCTGCGTCTTTTGCAAGTCAAATCTGTCTAAAATTCATCTCGCCGGACGGCGCGATAGTTTTAGAGGTACCCTTATTGGGAGGAAGAGCCTTTGACATCGTACTATGATTTAACGCTTATCGCGTCCCTGGCGCTGGCACTCATATACGTGTGCGCATGGCACAAGCACTTCGATGTACGCATCACGCTGGTATTCGTTTTCGTACCCATCATCAACCTGGGCTATTGTCTGTTAAACCGGGCGCAAAGTCAGGAAGCCGCTCTGGTGGCCAACGTGCTGACCTACATCAGCGGTTGCTATCTGCTGCCGATCATCATGTTCACCGTATTCAGCCTGTGCCACATAAAACTCCCACGATGGATATCGGTGGGATTGCTGACGATCAATACCATCGTGCTCCTGTGCCTGGTATTTAACGGCGAAAGCGGGTTGATTTACAGGTCCGTCTCGTTCCGGCACGTGGATGATCAGGTGATCTTCACCAAGGTTTACGGCCCCGTTCACACAATCTATTACGCCACGATCTTCGCCTGTTTCCTGGCCAGTATCGGCGCGATGGTTTACAGCTACATCCGAAAGAAGCAGGTTTCCCGCAAGTTGATCTACCTGCTCTTTTTTCCGGTCACCCTTTCGATGCTCAGCTTCTTTGCCGGACGTCGGCTGGTGAAGGGCATCGAGCTGGTCCCCTTCTCCTTCACCCTCGCCCTGTTGGTCTACCTGATCATAGTGCATCGCATCTGCCTGTACGATATCACCGATACCGCCATCGACACACTGGTGCAAACCGGCGACACAGCTTTCATCTCCATTGACTTCAAGCTGAACTACCTGGGCAGCAACGCGACCGCCAAATCCATACTGCCCGAGCTGAATGAATTGACTGTCGATAAGCCGCTGGCAGAAGTACCTGCAATGGACGGGACCGTGCTCGCGTGGCTTAAGGCGTTTATCAGGGACGAGTCCGACAATACGGCGCTATTTGAGCGCAATGACCGAATCTACAAGATCCAGTCCGGCTACCTGTACGACAGCCATGGAAAGCGGGGCTATCAGCTCTTCATCACCGATGATACTGCGGATCGACAGTATATCAACCTGCTGGCAAACTTCAACACAGAGCTGAAACGCGAAGTAGATGAAAAGACGGCGCACATCCTGGCGATGCACAACAACCTGATACTGAGTATGGCGACCATGGTTGAGAGCCGGGACAACTCTACCGGCGGTCACATCCGGCGCACCAGCGAGGGTGTCCGGCTACTGACCGCCGAAATCCAGGCTGACAGCGCCTTTGCGGTGTCTGATGCGTTCTGTCAGAACCTGATCAAGGCCGCGCCTATGCACGACCTCGGCAAGATCGCCGTCGATGACGCCATACTGCGCAAGCCTGGCCGCTTCACACCGGAGGAATTTGAAAAGATGAAAACCCATGCCGCCGAGGGCGCGCGCATCGTCCACGAGGTACTGAAGGACACCGACGATCCGGACTTCCGGATTATCGCCGAGAACGTGGCCCACTATCACCACGAACGCTGGGACGGCTCAGGTTATCCGGAAGGGCTGAAGGGTGATGAGATACCCATCGAAGCGAGGATCATGGCCATTGCGGATGTCTATGACGCCCTGGTCAGCAAGCGCGTCTACAAGGAGAGCATGCCCTTTGACAAGGCTGACGCCATCATCATGGAGGGCATGGGCAAGCATTTTGACGCCCGTCTGGAGCCCTGTTACCTGAGAGCCAGGCCGAAGCTGGAGGCCTACTACGCCGCCATGAATGCCGCGGAATCATAAGGAAACATCGCACAACACGGCGGCAGCATTGCGAATGGTGGAAAGGGCACCGTCAGGCATGCCCCCATAATTGTGCGATATACCCTTACTTGCGCAGTATTTCCATAATCAGCGCGGCACACGCACCTTCAATTCTCTCAGATGCGTCTTGTGTTCATCGGGAATGCGGTAACTCTCCAGCGCCTTCTGTATGGCCTTGTTGTGGATCCATGGGTCAAGCTTCTGCACCTCGATGTACGGCAGTACAGCGCAATATTGCTTGGCCAGCGCCGTGGCGAAATACCAGGCGACCATCATTTTGACGTAGTATTCGTCCGATTGTACTGCGGCGACCATTTGCGGGTATTCTGGTTCAAAGTCTTCATCGAGGTAGTGGGCCATCAGCATGCCGATGGCAAAGCGAATGGTATAGGTCCGCCCGGAATCCAGCCATCTTCGAATATAACGCAACAACTGAGTTTTCTGCTTTTTGAAAATCTTTGGCGAAAGCTGGTCACAGGTCGCCCAGTTGTCCACGAAAGGCAGGAAATTGCAGACTGCCGTGATGCAATCGTCAAAGTTCCGCATCCCGGACAGTATAAACGCATGCAGCTGGTTTTCGTCGAAGTACCGGTGAGGCAGATCGTTCAAGAATTCAACGCTATCCCCCGTCACGTACAGCTGTCTGGCCAGCTTGCGCAGCGCGGGCGTGCGCACGCCGATCATGGTATCGGGGTCAACCGTGGGGATCAGTTTGGCCTGAAAGGCACGGTATGGCTCATCGCGCATCTGAAACAGCGCGTTGCGTATATCAGTGGGCGTCATAATCTCTCCCCTTCCTGAGTAGGATTGTCTATTTTATAAATCTCGCCGGAAGCGGCTGCGGATTTGTTCCTCCCCGGCGGCAAGCAGATCGTCCGTATCGTCTCCCAACGCGCGGTGAAGGTACCCGTGTTCGTCATCCACGGCCTCCGCGTGATAGACGCAATAGGCGCCCGCGTCACTGCCGAGGGCGATGATTCCCCCCAACCTGGCATATTCCGCAACGTTGCGAAGCTGGCCGTCCAAAATACGTTCAAGGACTTCATCGGGAAACCTTCCGTTGCCGATCAGGTTGCCCACAGTGGACAGCGTCGGCACCCAAACCGCGCCGCACGCGGTCAATGCGCGCACAACGGGCTCATCCATGTAGGCGCCGTGCTCCACACTGTCCACGCCGGCTTCGAGCGCAGCGAGAACCGTGTCCGCGCCATTGACGTGAGCCATCACTGAAAAGCCCTCCCCGTGGGCGATGTGGATCATCTCATGGATCTGGCCCTCCGTCAATGGGGCGCTGGTTATGACGCCATAACGGTCGAAATCCATCAGGCCGGAGATCATGATCTTGATAAAGTCGCCACCGTTTCGGTCGACCTCCGCCACCAGGGCCCGATAGTCAGCCATCGTCTCAAATGTGCGGCCGATGAACCCGCCGTAGCGTCCCTTCATGCAGATGGGGAAACATGGAATGCGATATTCGATGCCATACTCTGCCGCGAGTATTCTGGCCCGCTGGCAGACCCCGAAGGCGTCGCCGCCGTCACGCAGATACCGGATGCCGGCGCGGGCATATCTCTCCAGCACCGCCCGGATCAGCTCGTCGCAAACATGGCCCTTGTGGGCATCGATGGCGTCCCTGTAGTAAATGCCATCCAGAATCATATGAATGTGGCAGTCACCAAACACGCAATCACTCCCCCATATTGGGCGTTAATCCGTATTTATACGCCCGCGGATATAATTATAAGTCCGTGTTTGACAAAAATCAACGTTGCTTCGCATAGAAAATAAGGAACTGCAGAAAGAGAAGTTGTGCAGAGTTCGCACGATATATTCGCCAGTGTAAGGCAGCAATGGTAGCTTTGGTCAGGCAATATGCACAAGTTATTTATCGAAGGTTCCTGAACAACAAGGAGGTATCGCCCCAATGAAGGTTCGTTTTAACGAGGATCATGAGGTCGTCAAGCACATCCAGGAGGGTCTGAAGCAGACGGGTGGCTACTGCCCTTGCAGGCTGGCACGAACACCGGAGAACAAGTGCATGTGCGAGGAGTTCAGGCGCCAGATCGCCGACCCCGACTTTGAAGGTTACTGCCACTGCATGCTCTATTACAAGGAAAAGCAGAAGTGATACAGCATGAGGAAATACCGCACAAACAAACGCGCCTTGCAGGCTCCCGTCCAGACCCCTCTGAGGAGAGGGGCTGTCAGTTGAGCTGATTGGAGAAGTCAGAGGGCGCTGGCTGGCCGAGAGGCCAGTCTGGGAGAGTCCTGTGTGGCAGGAATGTATGTTTACAAGAAAATGAGACATTGCTGATCTGATGACAGACAAATAATCGAAGTGGCGGCGTAAACGCCGCCACTATATATAATCGATCAGTTTTTCGGGAATCCGCCACACAAAACCACCGGACCCGTCCGATATCGTGCAGGCAGATGCTTGATCACCAAACGCAGATCCTGTCTTCCGGAGCCATGTACATGCCGTCGCCTTCCTTGACATCAAAGGTCTTATAGAATTCGTCAAACTGCATCACAGTCACATTGGTACGCAGGTATGCCAGAGGATGCTCGTTCGTCTGGGCACGGCTGAGCTCGAACGACTTGACGACCTTGATCGCCCACAGCCTGGCATAGGCCTCAAAGAACTTTTTATTATCGAAGCCCTCCACACCGGCCCCGACGCGCAGCGCGCACTTCATGCCGCCCATGTCAGCGATAGCCTCGCCCTGTACTCGGGTGCCACTGTATTTGATGCCGTCGAACAGCACGAGGTTGTCGTAATAATCCACAAGCTTCTTCGCCCGTGCGTCAAAGGCGGACTTGTCCTCGTCGATCCACCAGGAGATAAACCGGCCGTCCTTGTCATACTGCGCTCCCATCGGGTCGAAGGCGTGGCTGATCTCGTGGCCGATGATCACACCGATGGTGCCAAGCTTCTGTTCATAGGAATAGTCACTCTGGTAGATGACGCCGTTCAGCATGCCCGCCAGTATGTTGATCGAATTGTCGGAGGGATTGTAGAATGCGTTGCTCTCAGAGGTCAGCATGATGAAGCGATTCCATTCGGACCTGTCCACCGGGACGTTGACCCTGCTTAATTCCATATCCCGACCGTACTGCCAGGAGGCAAGCGCCGCCTCCAGCAGGGTGCTGTCCGCCGCAAATTCCAAATCCTCCCAGTGGTCGGGGTTATCCGGATAGACTGCCCGAACCGCAAGATTGTCCAGTTTCTCAATGGCCTTTTCCCGGGTGGCTTCGGACAGCCAGGTTTCCTCCGCCAGCATGTTGTGGTACTCCGCGATGATCGCGTCGATGATGTCCCGTATTTCGTCGCGCAGCTCGGGTGTGCAATACTTTGCGATGTAGAGGTTGTCCGCCGGAATCCCCAGATCATTGAATATGATTCTCGCCGCTTCCAGCTCATCGCCCTCAGTGCCCCGGATGCCCAGGGCGCCGTCATAGGCAGCCTTCACATCGTCCCGGGTGTCCTTGTCCAGGTAGTTCGCCCATTGCTCTGTGGTGCGTACCGTCAGCCAGTCCCGCAGCAGTTCCAGGTTTTCCGCAGTATAGATGTCCGCCAAGGCTTTCATATAAGCGGGTTCGGTAACGTCGTATTGATTGACATGATCCATGCCCCAGCCCTTCAAAATCTCGCCCGCGGGAAACGCGCCGCACATGGCCACGATGCCCGCCAGATCTGTGGGGTTCCAATATTGGGCCTGATTCGCAGGATTCTTCTTCGCCTCCAAATCGCTCTGCTGCGCCGCCAGCAGTGCTTCAAGGGCAAAGGTGTTGTCGATCATCTTCGCCGTCTCAGCTTCGGAAAAGCCCAGGTGATGCAGCAGAGCCGTCCATTTGGCCGTCGCGGCTTCCTTGGTCACGCGCCCGTTTTCGCTCAATTTCGTGTATTCTGCGGGGTCGCCCAAAGACAGCCCGATGGGCGTGATTGACAAGACCCGCGCACTGGGATCATCTGAAGAATTGGACACGCTGTACGCAAACAGACAGCCGGTATTTCCCCCTTTCTCACCCTCGCTGAGAAAGGCGGTAATGCCGCCCCGGCGCTTGTCTGCAAACCATTCAGTCATGGCCTCCAGACTGTCGATAGCGCGAAGCTGGTTGACGTATGGCATCGCCGGTTCGACGCCGAGGGCGTCCCGGGTATCCCAGTCCAGCAGCATGTTGTAATACCGGCGCACCAGCTCGGCGTCATGGCCGGTCAGCGTCTCGTCCCGGATGGCGTCCAGACGCATCTGGTTGACGATCTGATTGAGCTCATTGAAGCCTCCGGTTCCCGTGTTGCCCTCGGGGATCACGAGATTCAATATGTAATCCCTGTTCATGGCAAGGTTGAAGTCGTCCTGGGGACGCGCTACGGGTGTATCCTCGGTCACCGCACCGTCGATGTCCGTGTTGAGCCAGGCGTTTGCGTCCGCCAGCGCCGGAACGCAGAGCAGCAGCGCAGACAGGAGCAAACACCCTACACTTATGATATTTCTGATAAAACCCCTTTTCATCTTGTTCCCTCCAGTTGTTTTATGGATACAGTCTCAGTATAGCACATGATATCAAATAATACGAGTATCCAAGAGAAATTCTAATACCCCAGAAACCGTACACTGCCGGGAATTGAAACGAGGTTCCAATTGCTCCTACAGGTTCTTGACGAACAGGCAGCGTATGGCGTTGAGCACGGCCAGGATCATTACGCCAACGTCGGCGACGATGGCTACCCACATGCTCGCCTTGCCCATAGCACCAAGAACCAGACAGATGGCCTTGATGATCAGCGCAAAGGCGATGTTCTGCCTGACGATTCTCAAGCACTTGCGGGAGATTTTGATGCCCTTCGCGATCTTCAACGGATCGTCGTCCATCAGCACGACATCGGCGGCTTCGATGGCGGCGTCGGAACCCAGCGCGCCCATTGCGATACCGATGTCCGCACGGGACAGCACCGGGGCGTCGTTGATGCCGTCGCCCACGAAGGCAAGCTTCTGCCTGCCTGAGCATTCCTTCATCAGGGCTTCTATGCAGGTCACCTTATCCTGGGGCAACAGCTCGGCGCGATAGTCGGTCAGGCCCACTTCTGCCGCCACCTGCTTCGCTACGGCTTCGGCGTCGCCTGTGAGCATCACGGTGCGTTTGATCCCGGCCTCCTTCAGCGCAGACATGGCCTCGCGAGCGTGCTCCTTCAGCGCATCTGAGATCACGACGTGCCCAGCATATTGCCCTCCCACGGCCATATGGATGATCGTACCAATATGATGGCAGTAATGGAACGGTATGCCCAGCCGGTTCATCAGCTTTTCATTGCCCACGGCCACATCCGTGCCGTCCACCTTGCAGACGATACCGTGGCCGCTGATCTCCTGCAGATCCGTAACCCGATTCGGGTCCAACTTCTTTCCATAGGCCTTTTGCAGGCTCAGGCTGATCGGGTGGGAGGAATGGCACTCCGCAAGGGCCGCGTATTCCAGCAGCTTGTCCTCGTCCAGGCGGTTGTGGTGTACCGCTGTGACTTCGAAATTACCCCTGGTGATGGTGCCGGTCTTGTCAAAGGCCACCGTGGTGACCTCGGACAGGGTTTCAAGATAGTTGGATCCCTTGATCAATATGCCCTGGTTGCTGGCCCCGCCGAGGCCCGCGAAGAAGCTGAGCGGTATGGAGATGACCAACGCGCAGGGACAGGAGATCACCAGGAACGTGCAGGCGCGCAGTATCCAGTCCCGCCACAGCGCACCGACGCTGGCGTAGCCAGACATGCCGACGCCCGTGATCATGCTGAACAGGGGTGGCAGCACCGCCAGCGCCAGTGCGGCATAGCAGACGAAGGGCGTGTATACCCGGGCAAACTTCGAGATGAAGTTTTCGGACTTCGACTTGAGGGAAGCCGCGTTCTCCACCAGGTCCAGTATCTTCGACGCTGTGGATTCGCCGAACTCGGCGGTGGTGCGAAGCTTCAAAACGCCAGACATGTTGATAGAGCCCGACAACACAGTGTCGTCAACGCCGACTTCCCGGGGCTTGCTTTCCCCGGTCAGGGCGGCGGTATTCAGCGAAGAAGTGCCCTCGACGACCACACCGTCGATTGGCACCTTTTCACCGGGCTGAATGATGATGACGGTACCAACCTCCACCTCGTCGGGGTCAACGCGCTCCAGCGTACCATCCGCCTTTCCGATGTTGGCATAATCCGGGCGGATGTCCATCAGCTCCGAGATGTTCTTGCGGCTCTTGCCCACGGCATAGCTCTGGAACAGCTCACCCACCTGGTACAACAACATGACCGCCACGCCCTCTCCATACTCGCCCAGGGCGATGGCGCCGATGGTGGACACCGTCATCAAAAAGCATTCGTCGAACACCTTTCCGTTCTTGATGCCCAGAAAAGCCTTGCGGATGATGTCATAGCCAACCGTCAGATAAGGCACCAGAAACAATAGGATCAGCGCCCATTTGGGCATGTCCACATGGATGATGTCTTCGGAAATCAGGTACAGGGGAATAAAAAAGACAGTGGCAATGATGATGCGAATCAACAGGTTTTTCTGCTTTTTGTTCACACCGTCACACCCTTTCTATTGTAGAATTTGCTTTTGCGTCATGGTGGCGTCGCAGGCGCCGACGCTACAGAAATCACGAGTCCAATAAAACGGGCGGGATACGAACCCGTGCCGATCCCGCCCTTTCCCGTTCTGATTACAGGAATATCTCGCAGTCGTCCTCGACCTTCTTGCAGTTGGCGCGCACGTTCTTCATCACGGCATCCGCATCAACGCCTTCATCAAACTCAACCTTCATCTTCAAGGTCATAAAGCTCACCGTGCAATCCTTGACGCCCTGGGTTTTCCTGGCGGCTTCCTCCATCAGGTTCGCGCAGTTCGCGCAGTCCACGTCGATCTTGTAGGTCTTCTTCATTGCTGTATTCCTCCTGTGTTCTATTCATTGACGTGATCCATCCCCTGGCCGATGATCGTGCGCACATGATCGTCCGCCAGGGAATAGTAGATCTGCTTGCCCTCCCGACGATTGCGCACCAACCGGGCCTGCTTGAGCACCCTCAGCTGATGGGATATCGCGGATTGAGTCATGTTCAGGATCTGGGCAATGTCGCAAACACACATCTCCGCTTCAAAAAGCGCGTACAGTATGCGAATGCGCGTGGTATCGCCAAAGACCTTGAACAGCTCCGCAAGGTCGTACAGGCTCTCCTCGTCGGGCATCTCCTCCAATACGCGGTCCCGCAATGCTTCACCGCTGCCTTCCGCTTCCCGCGCATACGTTGGCGCCATCACTCAAATCACCTTCATTCATTTGAACAATCGTTCATGTATTATTATATTCTATTCCTGTGGTTTTGTCAATGGCTGTGGTTTGAATTGAGATATTTAACATTACTTATCAGTTCATGGCCTATGGAGATGTACATACTGCCATATTACGTGCTTCCTCGCCTCCCCGCGAAAGGATTTTCGAGGGGGAATGTCGAAATGTTGCAAACAGGCTTAGAGTGTGTTTCAAAATGCAGGGAGATGCAATTTCGAGTGGATTTGCCTGCATTTCAAGGCGATTTTCCGCAGGCTTAGTGGGGCTAAGTCAAGG
>ONJE01000429.1 GCA_900318045.1 uncultured Eubacteriales bacterium | reverse complement strand
TGAAGCTTGACGGCAAGCCCGTCAAGATGAAGAAGAGCGTCACCGATGCCATCAGGCACAAGATTGCCTACGTCACCGAGGACCGCAAGGGCAACGGCCTGATCCTCTCCCAGTCCATCAAGGTGAACACCTCCCTGGCCAACCTGTCGAGCCTGGCCAGCATGGGCGTCATCGACCAGGATAAGGAGTACGCCGTGGCCGAGGAATACCGCGACAAGCTGAAGACCAAGACCCCCACGGTGGAGCAGCTGGTGGGCAACCTCTCCGGCGGCAACCAGCAAAAGGTACTGCTGGCCAAGTGGATGTTCGCCGAGCCGGATATCATGCTGTTGGACGAACCCACCCGAGGCATCGATGTGGGCGCGAAGTATGAGATCTACTGTATCATCAACGACCTGGCAAAGGCTGGCAAGTCCGTGGTCATGATCTCCTCCGAACTGCCGGAGGTGCTGGGCATGAGCGATCGCATCTACATTATGAACGAGGGGAAAATGGTCGGCGAGATGAAGGCGGAGGATGCCACTCAGGAGAACATCATGGCATTGATCCTCCAGTCGGGAAGGGGTGCATGACGATGAGTGAACGCAAAATAAGCGTTGGCGCTTTTTTCCAGAAGTATACAATGGTGATCGCGCTGGTGGTTGTGGTCGTGTTCTTCGCCATCGCCACCGGCGGCGGTTCGCTGAAGCCGGGCAGCATCAACAACCTGATCTCCCAGAACGGCTATGTATTCGTGCTGGCGGCTGGTATGCTGTGCTGCATACTGACCGGCGGCAACATCGACCTGTCCGTAGGCTCGGTGGTCTGCTTTACGGCGTCCATCGGTTGCGTGATGATGGACAGGGGCGCGAACATGTGGCTGGCGGTGCTGGTCATGCTGGCCATCGGCCTGGCCATCGGCGTGTTCCAGGGCGGTGCTGGTCATGCTGGCCATCGGCCTGGCCATCGGCGTGTTCCAGGGCTTTTGGATCGCCAAGATCCACGTGCCGGCCTTCATCGCCACGCTGTCGGGTATGTACGCCTTCCGCGGTCTGTCCAACGTGGTGCTGCAGGGCTACCGGGTTGACATCAGCAACGAAAACTTCCTGTTCCTCTTCGGCGGCGGCAGGGATTGCTATATCCCCGATTATATCCGCCAGTGGACGGGGACGGAGGGCAAGCCCAACCTGACCTGCCTGGCCATCGGCGTCATCGCGATACTGATCTACATCCTGATGACCGTCCGGAAGATTCACGTCCAAAAGAAGCTGAACCTGCACCAGTCCATTCTCGGACAGGTGATCACCATGGCCGCGATTTCAGCGGTGGTCTTCTTCGTGACCTGGCAGATGGCCAGCTTCAGGGGCCTGCCCACGGTGCTGATTTGGATCGCTTTGGTGTTGGGTATCTACCAGTACATCACCACCAAGACCGCCATGGGCCGCCACCTGTACGCGGTGGGCGGCAACGAAAAGGCCACGGCGCTGTCCGGTGTCAAGACCCGCAACGTGTATTGGTTCGCCTATGCCAGCATCGGCCTGATGGCTGGCCTGGCCGGCATCCTGACGGCGGCCCGCGCCAAGGGCATCGACCCGACCTATGGCGAAGGCTACGAGATGGACGCCATCGCGTCCTGCTTCATCGGCGGCGCATCGGCCTACGGCGGCACCGGCAAGGTGTCGGGCATGATCATCGGCGCTGTGCTGATGGGCGTCATCAACCAGGGCATGAATATGGTGGGCGTCGATTCCAACCTGCAGCGCGTGGTCAAGGGCCTGGTGCTGCTGGCGGCGGTCATCTTCGATGTCATGTCCAAGCGGCAGAAGCGATAGGAAAGGAGGATGGCAATTCATGGAGAAGAAAGTAGTGAATCAATCCAATATCAGGCGATCGAATCCGATTGCCATGTTGAAAAAGAATGCCATGCTCATCATCCTGGTGCTGGTGTACATCTTTTTCACGATCATGACCAAGGGGCGCATGTTCAAGCCTACCAGCTTCGCTTCGCTGATCAACCAGAACGCCTATGTATACATTCTCGGCTGCGGCATGCTGATGTGTATGCTGACCGGCGGCAACATCGACCTGTCCTGCGGCGCCTTTGTCTGTCTGCTGGGCGCGCTGGGCGGCATGATGATGGTGGTTTGGAAGTGGGGCACCGCCCTGTCCCTGGTGGCCATGCTGGCTGTCGGTGTCATCTATGGCTGCGGACTCGGCGCGCTGATTGCCTACGTGATGGTTCCACCGTGGATCGCGACGCTGGCCGGTTACCTGGCTTTCCGTGGCCTGGGCACCTCCATACTGGGCGTCTCCTCAACGAACTCCATCTCCTTCAAGGATAGCCCGGATTTCCTGAGCATCTTCTCCGGCACGCTGTTCAAGTCGCCTGAGGGCCAGCTGAACATGCCCTGCCTGATCGTGGGCATCGTGGCCGCGGCGCTGGTGGTGCTGCTGGTGTTCAAGAACCGCGCGACCCGGCTCAGGAAGGGTTATGAGGTGGATGCCCTGGAGATGGACGCTGCCAAGAGCATCCTCGGCGCGTTCGTCATAATGCTGGTCATGTACAAGCTGGCGATGGCCGGCGGCATCCCCACCGTGCTGGTCTGGGTGGCGGCGGTCGTGCTGATCTACGCCTTTATCACCAGCAAGACCACCATCGGCCGCCACTTCTACGTGGTGGGCGGCAACATCGAAGCGGCACGCCTGTCCGGCGTCAACACCCGTCGGATCATGTTCCTGGCCTACCTGAACATGGCGATCCTGACCTCGATCTCCGCCATGACGGTCATCTCCCGTTTCACCGCAGCCAATGCAGACGCTGGCAAGAACTTCGAGATGGACGCCATTTCCGCCTGCGTGGTGGGCGGCGTCTCTGCGAGCGGTGGCGCGGGCACCGTGCTGGGCATGGTGATCGGCGCGACGCTGATCGGCGTCATCAACCTGGGCATGTTCCAGATTAACCTGGACGCCAACTACCAGCGCGTGGTCAAGGGCTTCGTGCTGCTGGCCGCCGTGGTGTTCGACATCCTGTCCAAGAAGCGCGATCGTTGACATAGTGGTA
The DNA here is from genome assembly GCA_900318045.1 of uncultured Eubacteriales bacterium. Lineage (GTDB taxonomy): Bacteria > Bacillota > Clostridia > Christensenellales > Aristaeellaceae > UBA2862. The sequence continues at coordinate 121 of ONJE01000429.1, read as the reverse complement.
CTTGTGGGGCGTCACCCGTATGGGTGGCGCTCCTTTTTGTATGCCGGGCGTGGCGCGGCGTCTTTATACTAATCTCAACCTAAACCTATACAATCCTGCGGCGACTTTTCCGCCATACCGG
>ONJE01000082.1 GCA_900318045.1 uncultured Eubacteriales bacterium | reverse complement strand
TAAGGTGTCCTCACTTTTCCCCGGCCAGTGTGGCCGCCTTGCGAGCGGCAACACCGGCCGGGGAAGACAATTTGTCCCAGGAATGAAACCTGACACATGTTTGAGGAGGTGCGCATAATGCTTGATTGGGTACCTGACCAAAACTCATTGTACATAGCTACATCGACCCGGCACAAGAACTGGAAGGAGATCGTAGCGTTTCCTCAGATAAAGCAATATGGGAATAAGACACTGCTTTCCTTCGTTAATGATCATGAGCACGTTCTTTCAGGAAGAATTGAGTCAACCACCGAATCTACGGCGGTATTTTTGATAGCTGGGACAGGCGGAGAGGAGCGCCTGACAATCCGTGCTATTACCGATCAGGATTTTTACGAAATCTGCCTGCAGAGGAAGTCGCATAAGTGGTCAGTGCCGAAGTCGAAGGAGGAACTGTTTTCGTGGTACGTTGGATAGTCGGTTGAACGATTTCCCGCATGAAAACGGGTGCCATTATTCAGGTTTAACAAACTGCCTTTGCAAGCATGAAGGTAACTGATCAGTCCCAATCAAACGTATCGTCTGTAAAGGCGGCGCATCCCGGGGGAAGGGGGCGAAGGGTCGCCGCAAAATGCGGTGCAGCGGGAAAAATACGGTGTAGCGGGAAATGTACACACTTGCCAGCGCGCCATCTGTCTGCTATAATGAAAGGCAGAGAGAGTGCCGACCGTGAAAGGACCGTGATTTGCCGTGAACATCCGCAGAGCTCGTATTATCATCAGCTTTTTGGCTCTCTTCTGCTTTATCTCCATGTACATACCCGTGATCGCGCCAAGGTATCCAGCCGCAGGCTACTACATGTCTGACAGCAGTGCATATTTTTATAACGGTGAGTACTACCTGGCGAAAGAGTACTGGTGTATCACCGACTATGTGTTTGCCAACTTCGGTGTGCTGGGGCGACTGGTTCTTAGCCTGGATCAGGCTATGCTGTTGCTTTGGGCCCTCCTCAGCGTCAGGGGAGATGCGAAGTATGATTTAATCATTGCACTGGTTAATATGATTATAGTCACAGTGGCAACCATTGTAATGCTCAGGAATATGTGGGCTTGCCAGTGGCCTGTGCTGATCGTGATCGCTTTGATTATGATCGCGTCGGTGGTGTTGTCTGCGGCGTTGCGTGAGCGGTAGGAATGCACGTGAGTTTTGCCGCATTGTCATCGGGCAACGTAGCCCGGTATGCCGGCCTCCTCTGCCTTGCATTGACGAATTTAGACTGCGCACGCTGCACAGCTTATTTATCTACAGTTTCTTAGAGTGTGTTTCTAAAATGCCTGAAGCGCAATTTCAGCGTCTTTGCCTGCATTTCTTCCCTTGACTTGCTGCCAGCAAGCCTGCGGAAAATCGCCTTGAAATGCAAGCAAATCCACTCGAAATTGCATCTCCCTGCATTTTGAAACACACTCTAGGGAGATATAGAACGATGCAGATTCGGCGGGAGATGCCTCGCGCAAAAGCCTCGCGGCTACACGCCAGCATTTCTTGTATTTCTTCCGGGGGCCGCAGGGGCAGGGGTCACTCACCTTGGGAAGGATTATCTGCTTCAGCCCCGATATCATAGTAATCATAGTATTCATCATAGAACCCAAGACAGGCGTCCATGCCCATGTTAACGCCAGCGCTTCAGGATTATCAGCTTCACTTTCCAAGCGTAGTTCGTTACGGCGTTGGCTGACAGCGCGGGCGATAGTCTCCACGTTTTTGCCCTCATGGAGCATGCGCTCGATCATGCGATACAGTTCGGACATGCTGTCATGGTAGGCTTGGCGCACTGCCCGAGCTTCGGCGACCTGATCCGGATTGGTCCAATCGAGGGCGTCCACATAAGCCTTCAGACGGGTGGAATCGGGGCTGGGGGAGAAGCCGTAGACAGCGGCAGGATTATATACGATATCCTTCATGGCTTTGGGGTTATCACGGGGATCATGCTCATATTTGAAGGATTCCTGCATCCATTCCTCCTGACTCATACGGTCAGTCATGATCTGCAGCCATGCCTCGATTGCGCCAGCGATTACGGCATTGCTGGTGCAGGTGGCGCCGGAGATGGTGTCAACGGAGAAAGTGTTTGCACTGACCATTTCCTTGGTGATGAGGGCGAGCGATTCCTTGCCCCGGGCATCGGCTTCGGTGTTGTCGGAGCTGGCTTCCACGCCTGCGATGCGGTCGCCATCCATCGTAAGGGTGACGGTGACATGTTCACCGACGCCATTCACAGTTACGGTGGCTGTCTCTGCCAGAGCAGTGGAGAACAGCAAAACAGCGCATAGAATTAAAAGGAACGTTTTTTTCATATGAGTTTTACCTCCCACAGAATTTATAGTATTTCTTGCCAAAGTCACACGGGCAGGGTCATTCGGCCCTGCCTTTGCCCTCTCAAGGGCACCTCAAAAAACGCTCATCGCCGCCGGATGGCTGAAAGACATCCGTCAGGCTGCCGCCCATATTGTGCGGTATTTTCTTAACCGCCCGCTGTACGTGCGACGTTCTACGCCTCCACATAGGTCACGGCGCAATAATCAGCCCGGAATATCTGACGCGCGGAGAAATGGTAGCGCTTTCCGGTCGTTTCATCGACATAGTCATATTCTACAGGTATGCCGTCGCATGCCGCGCTTTTGACGTTCATATACCAGTTTTCCCCGATGTGCGGATACAGCTCCCTTACCCTGTGGCCAAGGATGGCTTCGGCGGGGAGGCCGCCGAGTTCTTCGAATTTGTGATTGACATAGACGAGCTCCGCGTCATACAGCCTGCTGTGTTCGGAGTGTGTCACATGATAGACACTGTATGAAACGGGCAAGTCGTCGAGAAAACGGAAGTCCTCTGCCTTGGGAAGCGGGCGCGCTTTTTCCCCGGCTTTCTTCTCCCTGCGCGTGCTGCGCAACAGCAGGAACAGCAATACCAGCATGATTACGGTTAGCGCGATCACGGCGATGGTCAGGTTCTGCCTGAACAAATCGGCAATGTCCGCCCTGGAATCCTCTATGAAATAGTGCGTCAGGGCAGCGTTCACCGTGGTTGCCGGGACGACGCCGGCGGTTTTGGCCAGGATGGAATACAGAACAGTGTCTTCGCGGTTAACCGCAAAGCAGTAGTCCATTTCCACGCCGGTGGACAGCGTGGTCAGATGGTACTTCTCGCACAGCTTTGATATGTTGTTATACCGGTAGTTGCTGATCAGGAGGCAATCGGCCTGTCCTTCCGAGATGGCCTTGAGGCATTCCGGGGTATCGGAATAATAGATCGTACGCCAATCCGGGAAGTGGTCCAGCAGAAACATGTCATAATTGGGGTTATCGGCATTGACCGCCACCGCGACCCTGTCCTTCTTGGAAAAGGTCTGTTGGTCTGACTCCCGTATGACCGCAGACATATCCGTGCGCATCAGCGCGGGCGTGATATAGACGCCGCGTATCTCGCCGTCGTAGTCGGTCAGGTTCGCGGGGAAGACGCAGTCCACGTCCCCGTTTTTCAGCGCGTTCATGGCGTCCGCGGAGGTGGGAAAACAAACCGGTTCAAAATCAAGGTGGGCGTTTTCCAGGCAATCGGAGGCTACGCCCAGGTAGTCTTTCAGGGCGCCGGTCAGTTCGCCGGATTCCGGATCCCTGGCGCAGAACGCCAGGTAATTATCCTGGTATCCAACCCGGATGGGGCCGTGATTTGCGACCCATTCGTTCTCCTCGGCGTTGAGGTAATGATTCAGCCCCGAGATTCTCAGATACTTGGAATAGAGCTGCTGGTGATACAGCGGATTCTCGTCCTGTATCCGGCTCATTGCCTTGTTCAGCTCAGCCAAAAGCTCGGGGCGGGATTTGCTGACGGCGAAGTAGAAATCGGAGGCGCCGATCTTGCAGACCGGCAAAGCGGATTCTTTATCGAAGAAGCCATCCAGCGACAGATACATGTCGATGTCGCCCCGGGTGAGCATGGTGATGTTGTCTTCCTCGTTTCCGGTCAGTTCCACGATCTCCGCCTGTATGCCGTTGGCCTCCGCCCAATCGCGGAAGAGACCGATCTGCACGCTGCCCCTGTTGGCGCCGATCCTTTTGCCGTTAAAGGTGGAATAGTCCTCCGAACTGATCTCGTTGTTCCCGGGCGAAACGAAGAGATAGTATTCCTCCGCGCCCATTGGCAGGGACGAGAACAGCATGCTCTGCGCCCGTTCATGTGTAAAGGAAACATCGCTCATCAGATCGATCTTGCCGTCTGAAAGCATCTGCAGCAGGTCCGACCAGCTGCCCTCCACATATTCGTAGGTCCATCCGGAATATGCGGCGATCTTCTGTTGATAGTCATACGCATAACCGGAACGCCGCCCCAGAGGATCTGTGCTGTTAAACGGCGATTCGTACCATCCAACCCGGATGATGCCTGATTTTTGGGCGATGCCCCTGACTGGCAGCCCAAGCACGATCGCAAGTACCAGGCACAGCAGTATTGCCGTCTTCCGCTTCTTCTGAATCTGTCTCATAATCAACCTCTGCATCGGTGTCGGTCCTTACCTTCCTGCTTTTCGACCTCGCTTGTTTTCGTACATGCTCTCATCTGCGCGACGTATGACGTCGTTTACGCTGCGGTCTCTCTGGGAATCGTATACGGCGATTCCCATGGCGATATGCGCCTCTTCCCATTCATGCTTGGCGGAGGCGCTGATTTCCACCATGCCCGCCTTGAACTGCTCCACGAGAACCTCCCGGTTCTCATAATCCGCGTTTTGCAGGATGACGGAAAACTCATCTCCGCCGATTCTGAATACCGGGCTGTGCTGAAAGACGTGGCAGATCAGGCGACTGGCCGTCTTGAGGTAGACATCGCCTTTTTCGTGCCCATACCGGTCATTGATCCGCTTCAGATTGTCACAGTCAAATACGCCGACGGCAAAGGCCATTTCCTGGCTGCCCCCCTCGTCCATGCGTTTCTGCATATCCTCGATATAGGTGGTATAGGCCCCCTTGTTGCGCACAGAAGTCAGCGCGTCGACATAGGCACGCTTATTCAGGTCGGAGATATGATCCTTCATGTGGCCGGACAGACGCTTGAAGGTGTTCGTCAGCCTGCCCACCTCGTCGTCCCGGTCATAGTTCAGGTCATAATCATAATTGCCCTTGTCAATCTGCTCCGCAGCCTCGGTCAGCTGTACGAGAGGCCTTGTGACCCGCCGGGTATAGAACATGGTGAGTATGCTGGCGGCTACCAGCACGATGGCGGCGAAAACGAGGTAATTCCCCACCAACCGTTCCCATTCTCCCTCCGTCTCAGAGACGGGCACGGTCACATTCAGGCGCATCCCGTTGCTCAGCGGCAACCAGGCCGCGATCTTTTCAACGCCGTCATAGGTGTACCTGATGAAGGTGTTCTTCGCGATTGCGTCGTAGGGAAGCACGGGCTTTGTCTCCTCCGTCAACTGGCTTACGTCAATTTTGGGATGAAAGAAGATATTCCCATCCGAGTCGCTCAAGAACGCATAGCCGTTGCCATACAGCCGGATGCTTTCGACCTGTTCCGCCATGGTGCTATAGTCGATCTCGATGCCGACGACGCCGACAAACTGTCCCCGCCAATAGATCGGAACATTATAGGAGATGACGCGCTTGCCAAGATTGTCCGTGATATACGGTGGAAGCCATACCGGTTCGCCTTCGAATTTGGGAACGGTAAACCAGACCAGCTTTGAAGTATCTTCGGTATCGTAGAGCGTGATATCGGTGACTTCATGCTCGACAAAGCCCTCTCCGTCCAGATCCATGTACCAGAAGCCCTTGACGCTGTCGGAGACCGCGGGGTCGATCCGGTAGTAGTAGGTGAGGACGCCATTTGTCTTGGAGGCCATCTCGTCAAATTTCTTTCTGACGCGCTCTGTATGGCGTTGAAGCTGCCCGTCCTCCAGGCCATCCAGATCAGACTCCACATACACTGCGACCCTTCGCACCGATTTCTGCACGCTGTCGAAATAATAGTCGAGGTTGCGCTCGCCGGTCTCGCACAGGAGCAGCAGGAGCTGATTGGATCTTTGTTTCTCATTTGTACGAATAAAGACAATGCTGATGATGGCCATGCTGATCACGACCAGTATGATGATGCAGATTGTCAGCAGGGTCAATTTTGTCCTCAACGATTTCATTTTCCAATCGCCCCCGTAATCTTTAGCAATTGTGCCTCAAAGTCGGACGGATGAAGCGGGCGGGAGAAATAATACCCTTGAACCAGCGTGCAGCCCATCTGTTTCAGCAACAGCAGCTGGGCCTCTGTCTCCACGCCTTCGGCGATGACGGTAATATCCAGGTTTTCGGCGATTCCGAAGATCAGGGCCACCAGTTGTTTATCCTTTTCGCTGTTCTCCATATTCGATATGAACGACCTGTCCATCTTCAGAACGTCGATCGGCATGGAGGAGAGCATGTTCAACGAGGAATAGCCCGTTCCGAAATCGTCCATCTCTATCGTGTAGCCCTTTTTGCGCAGGCTTTCAACGACGCAGATCAGTTGATCCGCGTTTTCCGTATAGGCAGACTCCGTGATCTCCAGCTTAAGCACATCAGGGGTCAAACCATTCTGCTGAAGAATGCTGTCCAGCGTATTCTCCAGCGTCGGGTCAAATATGTCGACGCGGGACAGATTGATGGAAACGGGGATCGTCACACCAAATTGCGCCCGCCAGCGCGCGACCTGCCTCGCTGCTTCGGACCAGACGTATTTATCCACTTCCCTGATTTGTCCATTGCGCTCGAACAGCGGAATAAAGTCATTCGGGGCGATCATTCCCAGCTCCGGATGATTCCAGCGGACCAGCGCCTCCGCGCTGAACAGTTTGGGCGGTTCGGTCCGGACGTCGTATTTGGGCTGATAATTCACTTCAAACTCATAGCTGTCCAGGGCGCGGCGCAGGTCGTTGAGCAGGCGCTGGTCCAGCAATTCGCGCTCCCGCACCTGATTGTCAAAGACGATCAGGCAATCCTCGTAGTGGCCGCGGGCGAGGTTGCACGCGGTGCGCGCCCGGTCAAACATCTGTATGGGCTCCAGATCGGCTTGCCATGGCATCACACCCATGCGCAGGCGTATGCTCGCGTTTGGGGATATGGTTTCCACCTTGTTCTGCAGCCGGTCATAGATCGCCCGGTAATCCTCCGTGTGCCGGCAGTAGATGTCGAACCGATCCGCTCCAAACCTGCCCGCAATCCCCCCGAGCGCTTTCGCAATGCTTTGCGCTTCGTTTCCAAGGGCGCGAAGCACCTGATTGCCAAAGTCCCATCCGTTGATCGCGTTGATCATATGGAAGTGTTCAATATTCAACACGATGGCGTCCATCGGCGTCTCGGGCTGTTCGCGGTGCATACGGTAGGCATACTGAAAGAAATAATCCCTGTTGTACAGGCCGGTCAGCGCGTCGGTCTCCGTGGCGGCAATCAGCTGCTTCGCTTTTTTCTCCGCCCGTATGCTGTGCAGCATGATCAGCATGATAACGAGCACCAAAGCGGCAACGGCGGTCAGTACAGCGGCCAGATTATCTGAGACGAAATCCGTCAGGCTGAGCCTTGCTTCCTCTGAAATGTAGAAGGAAAGCGCCGAATTGACCGTGGAAGACGGCACCTGGCTGATGACCTTGGAGAGTATGGAATACATCTCGGTCTGGCCTTTTCCCACCGCAAAGCTGTAATCCAGTCCGACAGCGGTCGGGAAGGTCGTCAGATTATACCTGTCGCAGAGCCTTGAGATGTTGTTGAAGCGGTAGCTGCTGATCAGGACGCAGTCCGCCATGTTGTCGGACACCGCCTTCAGGCATTCCGCTGTGTTTTCATAGTAAACGACCCGCCAGCCGGGATAATGGTCAAGGAGAAAAGCGTCATAGTTCGGATTGCCCTGGTTTACCGCCACGATGACATGCTCCCTGTTGGTAAAGTTGTTCGCGTCCGCCTGGCGCACAACAGCGAAGATGTCTGTGTTCATCAGCGGCTGCGTCATGACGATATCCAGCTTCTCGCCGTCGAAGCCGCTGAGGTTTGCAGGGAACATGCAGTCAATCTGACCATCCCGCAGGGCCTGTATTGCGGCCTCCACGGTTGGATACGCCCTGGTTTCAAATGTGAGATGTGCGTTGGCCAGGCAATCCTCCGCATAGGCCAGGTAGTCCTTTATAGCGCCCGTCAGTTCGCCCGTTTCCGGGTCCGCAGCGCAAAACGCCAGGTAGTTGTCCTGATAACCGACCCGGATAGGGCCATGTCCGGAAAGCCATTCTGTTTCATCCGGGGTGAGAAACGCGTTTGAACCAACGGTTTTGATATATCGATCAAACATCTGCTGGTTGTAATAGAAGTTCTCCTCCTGGATCCTGCTCATCGCGCCGTTCAGGTCAGCCAGAAGATCCGGGCGTTTCATGCTGACTGCGAAGAAATAATCCGACGTGCCAATCTTGAACACAGGGGCGGCCCGCTCCGGATTGGTGAAGGAATCCACCGTAACATAAGCGTCCAGTTCACCGGTCTCGAGCATATGCAACGATTCGTCCTCCGACGTGTTCACCTGGACGAGCTCGGCGTTGACGCCGTTTCGCGCCGCCCAGTCAAGGTAGAATTGAGCCTGTATGCTGTCCTTGTTCACGCCGACCCGTTTTCCGTTGAGTGTAGAACAGTCGGAGGAGGATATTTCCCTGTTATCCGGCGATATAAAGAGATAGTATTCCTCGATGCCCATGGTATAGTCCGGGAACAGCATGGTCTTTGCACGTTCTTCGGTATACGAGACATCGCTCATCAGATCTATCCTGCCGTCTATCAGCATCTGGAGAAGATCCGACCAACTCCCATTGACGTATTCATAAGTCCAGCCGGTATATGCGGCGATCTTCAACTGGTATTCATAGGCATAACCGGAGCGACGGCCAAACTTGTCGACGGTATTGTATGAGGAGTCGTACCAGCCAACGCGCACTGTCTTTTTCGAGTCCGTCGCATGGGCCGCAGGCGTTGGCAGGAATGCAGCCATAACAAAGAGACAGAGCAGCATCAGGGAAAACAGCCTGGGCCGAGCCATCAATATTTTATGTGCTTTCATTTTGATCCCTCCTACAGTTTATCAGGGTGCGCTTCCAGGGTCGAAGCGATCCCCTGCAGGTTACCATAGTAACCCTTCCTCAGGCAAATTCCTCTCTGTGATTCAGGAAAGCCTTTGCCAGCTTCGGGTCAAAGTGGGTCCCCGATTCCTGCTGTATGATCCCGTAGGCCTGTTCCCTTGACATGGCCTGCTTGTAGCAACGCTCCGAAACCAGCGCGTCGTACACATCCGCAATTGCCATGATTCGGGCCGACAGCGGGATTTCCTCACCCTTGAGCCCGGCCGGATAGCCTTTTCCGTTCCACCATTCGTGATGGTATGTCGCGATGTCCGAAGCCATGGTCAGGTACTCGGCATCCGTTATTCCGCTCAATACCTCGCGGACAACCGTCCCGCCGGCCGTTGCATGTTTTTTCATCTCCTCGAACTCCTCGGCCGTCAGCCTGCCCGGCTTTTTCAGGATCTGGTCTGAAACGACGATCTTTCCGATATCGTGCATGGCGGCGACCCTTCCGATCAACGTAATGAAGTGGTCGCTCAGCTCATCCACGTACACGCCGTCCTGCCTGGCGAAGAACGCGAGCTTTTTGACATACTCGCTCGTCCTGGCGACATGCTCTCCGGTTTCCAGGTCCCGGCTTTCGATCAGGTTCGCCAATCCCGAAATCATCTGCTTCTGCATTGACGAAATCCTGTTCTGCTTGGCGATCAGCTCAGCCTGGATGTCCTCCTGGATCAGGTCGTTGTAGTAAATATAACTCAGGCAGGCGCAGAGGGCGATGCCGAGATAATCCGTATAGACCTTGTAGAGAATCAGCGGGATAATCGCGGCCAGCATGATGACCATCACCATGGCTATGGTATAGATATCGCGATTCCTGAAACGCTTCCCGACGATATTGAGGGCCACGATGAGGAAGACCAGGCTGCTGATGTAAAAGAACTGATAGATAAAGTACAGGTTCCCCCGGACATATTTCCCGCCTTCGTCAAAGTAAAAAATCCAGCCGAACGGTGCGGCTATGATTTGCGCCAGTACATTGAGAAAGAAGAATTTTCCGACAGCCCTGGCTTCCCGCCGCATCCCCAGCGCGCCGGCAAAAAAGACCGGCAGCATGGGCGAGAGGGAAAATTGTATTACGGTGATGATCGTCAGGGGCACGACAAATCCTCTGCCCCGGGCAT
>ONJE01000029.1 GCA_900318045.1 uncultured Eubacteriales bacterium | reverse complement strand
GAAGAACGACCTCTTCCGTCTTTCCCGGAACAATGCAAGCATTTTCCGGGAAATCCACCTTCCCCTGAACCGGCAGCTCCGCTGCCTGGGGAAGGCTTTTGGATCGCGTCAACCGCCATTCCTGTTCCCTGTTCCCTGTTGACTGTTCCCTTTGATCTACCCTTGGCGATTCCGCCAACGCCTCGATAAATCAGAAGTTACCTGCCTGAACAGTTACATATAGCGATCACTTTACCGTTACTTTGATGGTCGCCAAAGGGGCTTCGCTGGAATCGTTGCTCCGGGTGAACCAAACGTTCGCGGTGCCTTTGCCCACGCCTTTGATGTACAGCGGCCAGCCGCCATTGAAAGCCGTTCCAAATGAGCAGCTTACGACGGAGGAATCGTTGAACCACATATAGGGCACACCGGGGTCAGACCAGTACACGTTCACCGTGGCGGTCTCACCCACCTTCACCGTCACCTCGGTCTCGTCCACAATGGGCCGCGTGTCCTTCGGCTTGCGCACGGTGACCTTGATCTTCACCGTATCGCTGGTCTTGGTGTTCTTCACCACAATCGTCTGGGTGCCTGCGCGCAAGGCGCTGATGGTCAGGGTGCATTTCCCCTTGCTGATCTTGCCCAGCTTGCAGCTCAGCACGCTGGCATCGTACTTCTTCAGGGACAGCCCCCCGCCCAGCTTGTAGGTCAGCGTGACGGTCTTCGTGTCGCCCACATCCATCGTGATGGTGGAAGGACTTGCGGACAGGGGGGATTTCACCGTGACGACACAGGTGAGCTTCTGTGCACCTGTCCGGGCGGTGATCGTGGCCTTGCCCACCTTCTTCGCCTTCACCAGGCCGTTCTTATCCACCGTGGCCACACTGGTATTGGAGCTGGACCACTTGACGCCCTTCGTCGCACCGGCGACCTTCAGCTTCAGCGTCTTGCCGTTGTAAATGGTGGCCTTCGTCTTGCTGATCGTCGCGGCCTGGGCCGAGAACGGATTATCGACCCCCGCGGGCATCAGCATTGGCGCCGCCAGGCACGCGATGAGCGCCAGGCACAGCGCCATGAGCAGCTTGTTTGCATTCTTCATGTTCATTCCGCCTCCGTTAAAATACTTTCCGATATAAAATTATACCACTGAATAAAAGCGCCGTCAACGTAAAAGCACCGGTTGACAGGGGTTAACCCAGCGTGATAATATGGGCATATCATTTCAGGGAGGGTTGATTCATGGACGCTGAAACGCTGCGGCGCGCCTATCATGCCATTGGAGACAATACCCCCATGCTGAGCGACTGCGGGGCGCTGTGCGAAGACGCCTGCTGCCAGCCTGATGAAGACGGGCAGGGCGGCGTCTACCTGTTCCCCGGCGAAGCGGCACTGCTGGCAGACTGTGGCTGGGGACATGTCGAGCCTACCCCCTTCGCGCCGATGCTGGTCTGCGGTGGCATATGCGACAGGGCTTCCCGCCCCCTCGGCTGCCGCATCTTCCCACTGACCCCCGTGCGGGGCAAAAACGGCAAATGGTCCGTGCGCATGGACGCCCGGGCCAGGGCCATGTGCCCGCTGGCTGCCCACGGCCTTTCGGGGCTTGACCCCGCCTTCCCCAGGGCCGTGCGCGAAGCGCTGCGCATCGTCGGCAATGACCCGGAGGGCGACGCCTTCCTGGAAAAATGGCATGCCCTGGAGGAAGAATACCGCAAGCCGCTGTGGTAGGGGCAGAGCCCTTCCTGCCCTGCCTGCAAGGGGCCAGTCCACGAAGCGGCTGAGATGGTTAGATCTCAGGGTCGAATTGGGATTCAGACCTGAACCGAGAGGAGATGACATTCATTGAAAAAGACTGTGGCGCCGGATTCTGTTGCAGTTATTTTCACAATTCTCGTTTCCGCCTCACTGCTATATACCAATGGCATTGTGAGCCCTGCCCTCGCTACAATAGGGCAGGCGTTTCCTGGAACAAGCGCGGATACGGTTCAGCTGATCTATTCAATCCCGAAGATGATGCTTTTCGTCTTCGCCCTGCTTTCCGGATACGTCGCTTAGCGAAGCGAAGGATCTTCACATTTTTAGCGGGCTTAGTAAGAAACTGGGGTGATGACTCCCTCAGTCAGCCTGCGGCTGACTGAGGGAGTGTTACAGCTCAGTGTCCTGTTTTTTCGGAACCCTTCCGCCCCGCTCCGCTCGGCACCTCCCCTTTCAGGGGAGGCCAATTTTTCAAAGCCTCCCCTGAAAGGGGAGGTGGCCCTGCCGTAGGCAGGGTCGGAGGGGTTCCACAGCATCCATCCTGAGCTATAACTGGGGGGTTACTGCTCAACGTACACTCCCTCAGTCACGCTTCGCGTGCCAGCTCCCTCAGGGAGGGAGCCTTTTGGAGTGAGAATGCGCCTAACTGGCTCCCGTTCAGGCCCCCTCCCTGAGGGGGCTGGCTGGCCGTCAGGCCAGACTGAGGGAGTTTATCAGGGGGACGTTGAGCTGTAACACTGGGGGTCCCTCTTCCCATTAAAATATGGTTGCCCTATGGCAATCCGCCTTATTATGTGCTATAATACCTATGTATTGCTGTTATTTTGCACGGGAGCGTGAGGGATTTGACCCATTTGGAGGCATTTCTGAACGCCATGCAGGCGGACGCGGCGCTGGTACACCGCCCGGAGAACCTGCGCTGGCTGGCCGGCTTCACCGGCGAGGGCTGTCTGTTCATTTCAGCGAAGCGTCGCGTGATCCTCACCGACTTCAGGTACCTGGAGCAGGTTCGCATCCAGGCCCCCGACTGGGAACTGGCGCAGGTCTCCGGCGAGGTGACCTACCCCGCGATGGCGGCGAAGCTGGCCTGCGCAGAGGGTGCGAAGCGGGTGTTGGTCGAGACCGACTTCCTGACCTACGACGCGTATCAGGACTTTGCGAAGGCCATGGAGGGCATCGACCTTCAGCCCATGGGTAGCATACCTGAAAAGCTGCGGGAAATCAAGGATGAAGCGGAACTGGACAGCATCCGCCGTGCGGCCAGGATCGCAAGCGACGCCTTTGTGAACATCCTCTCCCGCATCCACGCGGGCATGACGGAGCGCCAGGTGCAGCGGATGCTGGAATTTGAAATGCTGGAATTGGGCAGCGAGGGCGTGGCCTTCGATACGATCGTCGCCTCGGGCCCCAACGGCGCGCTGCCCCACGCACAACCCTCGGACCGGGTGATCAACAGCGGCGAGCTGCTGACGCTGGACTTCGGCGCGACGGTGAACGGCTATCGCTCGGACATGACCCGCACCGTGGGCTTCGGCAGGGTTCCCGACGCGCTCCGGGCGGTTTACGAGACCGTGCGCGTCGCCCAGCAGCTGGGCCTCGACGCGGTGGGCCCGGGAAAATCCTGCCGGGAGATCGACAGGGCAGCCCGAGACTACATTGATGCCCGCTATCCCGATGCCTTTGGCCACAGTCTGGGCCATGGCGTGGGCCTTTTCATCCATGAACAGCCCCGGCTGAGCATGAGCAGCACAGACGTACTGGTGCCCGGCAACGTGGTCACGGTGGAGCCCGGCGTCTACATTCCCGGCCTGGGCGGATGCCGGATCGAGGACACGGTGATCGTCACCGAAGGCGGCATCATCAACACCACCGACGCCCCGAAGCAGCTGATCGAACTGTGATTCGGGCGCACTTAGGGCTTGTGCAGAAATTATTCATACATTATGCTTGCCTGATCGTCGGTCAACGTGCCCCGGCACGCCTCCCTCCTCCGCCTTGCACTGACGAATTCATTCGGCGCATTCTGTACGAATAATTTATGCACAGTCCCTTACAACGACTATTTTATTGAGGAGGCACATTCCCCATGATCAATGCAAGCGATTTCAGAAACGGCGTCACCTTTGAGATGGACAACGGCGTGTGGACCATCGTGTCCTTCCTGCACGTCAAGCCCGGCAAAGGCGCGGCCTTTGTGCGCACCAAGCTGAAGAACGTCGTCACCGGCGCGGTCATCGAGCGCACCTTTAACCCCACCGAAAAGTTCCCCAAGGCCTACATCGAGACCAAGGAGATGCAGTACACCTACAACGACGGCGATTTCTACCACTTCATGGACCTGGAGACCTTTGACGACCTGGCCCTGACCCATGAGCAGGTGGAAGACGCCATGCCCTTCGTGAAGGAGAACACCAACGTGACCGTCCGCTTCTTCAAGGGCGCGCCCTTCAGCGTGCAGCCCCCGAACTTCGTGGAGCTGGAAGTCACCAACACCGAGCCCGGCTTCAAGGGTGACACCGCGGCCAACACCACCAAGCCCGCCACCTTCGAAACCGGCCTTGTGCTTCAGGTGCCGCTGTTCATCGAGACCGGCGAAGTGCTTAAGATCGACACCCGCGACGGCGGTGAATACCTGGGCCGCGCCTGATCGACAATCAGGACGTAATCCGTTTGCAGGGGCGCCGATGCGGCGCCCGCCCGGCATTGTCTGCGTTTGAACATCGTATGGGCGGGCGGCGCATCGCCGCCCCTATATAGGCGTTTGCGGTCTTTGGGCATTGAATAAAACCCAACCCCCGCACAATACTATTCCGATGAACGGAGGTGCAGTTATGGAAAATCTCGGCAAGAAGGTTGGATTTCTGAACGGGCTGATGGAGGGCATGTCGTTCGATACCGACAGCGCCAACGGCAAGCTGATGGCCGGCATCGTGGGCCTTCTGGGCGATCTGTCCGATCGCGTGGAGGCCATCGATGAACTCCTGGAGGATTTGAACGATTATGTGGAGAGCATCGACGAGGACCTGACCGAGCTGGAGGGCGGCCGCGACGACATGGACGACCTGTTCGACGACGAGGATGACGATGAGGACTTCGACGAGATGATGTTCGACAACAGCGAGGACAAGCTGCACCTGCTGCGCCCCGCCCAAAGCGAGACGCCGGAGGAGGAGGATTCCCTGGCGGGCAATCTGTGTCCGGAGTGCCATGCCATGTTTGTCACCTCGCTGAGCGACCCCGAGGGTTCGGAATACATCTGCCCCAACTGCAAAAAACAGGTGAAGCCCGTTCCCCTGAGCCCGGAAAATGCGGTGATCGCAAAGCCGGTGGAGAAGGAATAAGGTCTTTTGTAGTGACAACGGCGACCCGATTGTATCGGGTCGCCGTTGTCGCCGTTGGTTCACTTCTCCCCGGGCGGCTCGTCTGCGTCGTCGATCATGTCATAGCCCACCCACACCTTGTAGCTGGAGCCGTCAAATTCGTATTGCAGCTGGGCGCGACCTTTCCGCGGATCCAGCTTGATGATTTGGGCGTCAAAATCGTCCATTACGCCCTTGACCAGCTTGACCCGGTCGCCCTCCCGGTAGGTCTTCATGATGCCCAGCACGCCGTTGTTCTCATACAGCATCCTGGCAAAGCTCAGGTCGTCGCCCTGAAGCTTGTAGCCCTCGTCCCGCTGGCCGAGGCAGCGGATAACACCTTCCATCATGCGAATTTCCGAAAAGTTGGTAATTGGGTCCTCCGCACAGACGAACACATAGCCCGGCAGGTAGGGCTTCTCCTCCTCGAAGCACGCGCCCTTGATCCACTTGCGCTGTATGATCCTGGGTGAGAAGGCCGTCAACCCGAATCGCTGGTTGATGGCCGATGCCACCAGCGTGCACTTCACGGTAGCGCAAAAAATACAGTAGAAATACATCCCATCCCTCTTCCGAGCCCCGCCATTGCGCCAGGGTTCGTTCTATTATACCCCATAACGGAGGGATTGTCAAAAAAGCGGCCCCACCCGATTCACTTCCGGCAATAAGCCGTCAGCATCCTCCGGACGGGCCGCTTTCCCCAATAACCTCCCTGATGATCTCACGGACAAAGGCTTCCAGCTCCGCCGCTGTCCTGGGCAGCTTCCTGGCGCTTCGCGGCGGTTTCGGCGGCTCGACATACTGCCCGGTGAAAGGCGCCTCCATTGCCTCCGTCCGCCCCAGCAGGTAATCCGTAGAAACCCCCAGCGCGTCTGCAATGCGAATCAACGTGTCCAGCGCCGGAAGCTGGTCGGTGGTCTCGTATCGGCCGATCATCACACGGGAAATATCCGCCATCTCCGCAAGCTGCTCCTGCGTAATTCCCCGCATCATGCGTACCGCACGTATTCTTTCACTGAACTGCCCCATGAAATCACTCCTGAACGTAGTGTACCACGTTTGATACAAATTATAAATTTCAAACCCGTTTCATATAATTGTTGACATGAAACATTTAATTTGCTATACTTTATGCAACTTATTTGATACAATTAACGAAACAGGTGGTTACATTGCTTGTGTGAATCGAATATGGCACAGTATTTCAGTTATGGCTAAAAGAAAACTGTAGTAAAGCAATACGAGTACAGGAAGGAGAAAACACGATGAAGAAAACTGCAATCAGCATTTTGGTTTTTATTTCTCTTGTCATCACCTTGTTAGGGACGTATGCTGAGACCGACTTTTCAGGAATGTCGCTTGAAGAATTGATGGAAGTCCAGGAACAGCTTACTGTTGCCATAGAAGAAGCCAATAACGCGAGTAAAACAGTCGATGCTTCAGAACCAGCTTCACCTGAGCTTGATACCACAGGTTATGTGGAATTGACAATTGGAAGCAAGGGCGATGAGGTGAAGACCTTGCAGACGCGCCTTTTCGACCTCGGCTTCTATTCCAAAGCTATTGACGGAGACTATGGTAATGGCACTGTCAATGCAATCAAGGATTTTGAAGAATTCAACGGATTAGAGCAGACTGGTATCGCAACGCCTGAATTACAAGCTTTTCTGTTCTCGGAAAACGCGAAGCATAAGCCCGTTGCCGTTTCTTCAATCAAGGTCCAAATGAACAATCCCATAGTGCTTGTCGGTAGCACGCTTGATATGGCTGATGTTTTCGTCGTCAATCCTGAAAACGCCACCGAAAAGGGCGTTATATATGCACTCGATAGTGATGAGTTCGCAACAATTGATGAAAATGGTATTTTAGCTGCAAAGGAACGGGGCGACGTGACGGTCACTGTAACTTCCAAAGAAGCAGTTGATAAACCCAAGAGTGCTACTGTGAAAGTGAAAGTCCGTCAACCTGCAAAGACTCTCACCCTTAATGAAACGACGGTCAACTTGGGCAAAGGTAACTCCTATCAGTTGGAAGCTACCGTAGGACCTGAAAACGCCGATGACAAAAGCGTGGTCTGGACATCTGAAAATCAGGATATTGCTGCCGTGTCTTCAAAAGGCAAAGTTACTGCAAAGGCATGTGGTGAATGCAATATCACTTGTACAACGAACGATGGCAGTGGAGTTTCCTCTACGTGCCATATTGTCATCACGCATTTTGTCAATTCCATAAAGCTTCCCGAAACCAAGATCACCTTGCCCAAAGGTAAGACCTACAAGGTGGAGGCCACTGTCTTGCCAGAGGACGCTACAAACAAGGTTATAGAATGGACGTCTTCTGATGAAACTATTGCTAAAGTGACCACAGAGGGAACAATTACAGCTGAAAAGGGTGGCGATTGCGAGATCATCTGTTCCGCCACAGATGGCAGCGAAAAGCAGGCGATAGTCAAAGTACATGTGCCAACATTTAGCACCGATGGAACAGAATACGCTGTTACTGATAAGAAAGGATTGACAATTCCCATCAGGTTCAATGATGACTCCATTACTATTACTGCCAGCGGAGGCAGCAATTGCTTTAACTTTGAATTGAGCGGGTCAAAGTTGCTAATTGACCCAATCAGAGCTGGTAGCGGAACAATAAAGCTGAGTAATCCCGATGCAAAGGAAGACTCAGTGAATTTAAAAATCACCATAGATCATAGCGCCGTATACGATTCCACCTCATATCCAAAAGCGAACTATGAAAATGTCTTGCGGAATCCTTATGATTACAGTGGCGACACAGTATCCATCTATGGTAAAGTTCTTCAGAAAAGCGAAGGCTGGGGAAGCATTGTCCTGAGGGTTGGAACAGGAGGATATGGCTATTATGACAAAGTATTCTGGGTCGAATATAAAACATCAGAAGTAAAAGCAAGTGTTATTGAAGATGATTACATCACCGTTTATGGCAAGTGCACTGGCACACACACCTATGAAACGATAATGGGTGCCTCAGTGACAATACCTGCCATTGACGCGGAGAAGATCATCATCGGGAGGAAATGATTTCTCAGTACACATTAAGGAACGGTAATCACAGATTTGCACCCCGCTACACAACAGCGGGGTGTTTCCTGTCACTTCATGCTGATTTTCTCCATCTTTGCATCTGATGCAAAGGCGATTAACTGTCGCCGCAGCGCACATTAACATGGAAAAATACGAACCACGAGGTACAACAGGATAATGCAGGGTAAATATCAACCCCCCAGGCATAGCAACAGCACAAAGCAAACATTCGCCCTGCGCCATTTTCATTTTCCCAACACATCTTCCTTGAATGTATTCTCATAATCCTGCAATTCATGATAGGTCGCTTCGATGTAGACCGTATCATCATGGATTGAATAAACAAACAGATATCGATGATGCCTGAACAGGATCACCCGGTAGCCTAAAATGCGCAAGTCCGGATCGCCGCAAGGCTTCAGGGTTTCAGCTGCTTTCAGAAGTAGTGCCTTGGTTTCGCGTGCATCCTGGGCGACAGCCTTGGCTGCCTGTGGGTTTTTGAACTTTCGCTTGATATAACCGATATATTGCGACAATTGATTCTGCGCCAGCCGCGTCATAATCACCTTAGAGATCATGCTGCGCCTCTATTTCGTCCATAGCCTTGTCAAAATCAATGATTTCACCGTCTAAGATCTGTTGCCGGGAAACGGCGAGATCAGCGGTGATTTGCTTTTTTGAGAGTGGCCGAAAAGGGCTGTTTCTCTGATCAATGATGAGCCGCGCCTGATGGTACATTTCAAGCAGCTCGTCCTCTGACATGGTTGACATTAGATTAATCGTCGCCTCCGTGACAGACATTGCAATCCCTCCTCTTCCGACAATGTTACCACAAAATCAGAAAAACCACAAGCAAAATGCGCAAATATACAGCGCGGGGCGATATGCTCGCCCCGCGCCATGTCTGCAAATCTCTTTTTTACTTCACTTCATTGAACCCTTCCCGGGCCGCGTAGCTGGTATGCAGCAGCTCGTGGGACAGGTGGCTGTTGGGCTCGCCGAGGAACTTTTCGTACAGCTCGGCAATCTGGGGGTTGTTGTGGCTCTGGCGTATGGTCTGGCGCTCGTCCTCTGAATAGAGGGCCTGGGCGCGCTTTTCCTTGTAGGTGTCCAGTATGTCGTCGTCCTCGTCGGGCAGGAACACCGGGCGCACGTAGGGCTGGCCGCCGCCGTTGATGCAGCCGCCGGGGCAGCCCATGATTTCGATGAAGTGGTACTTGCTCTTGCCGGCGCGGATGTCGTCCAGCAGCACCTTGGCGCTCTTCATGCCCGAGGCGATGGCCACGTTCACGACGGTGCCATTGATGTCGATGGACGCCTCGCGGATACCCGCGTCGTGGCCGCGCACGGCGGTGAACTCGATGGGCTCGCTCTCCTTGCCGGTCAGCTTGAAATAGACCGTGCGCAGGGCCGCCTCCATCACGCCGCCGGTGACGCCGAAGATGACGCCCGCGCCGCTGTAATCGCCCATGATGTCCTGATCCCAGGGTTCGTCGGGCAGTCGGCGGAACAGCATACCGTTGCGGCGAATCATGCGGGCCAGCTCACGGGTGGTGATGACCGCGTCCACGTCGGGGATGCCGTCCACCTTCTCCTGTTCCCGCTCCTTCTCGAACTTCTTGGCCACGCAGGGCATCACCGACACCACGAACACGTCCTTCGGGTCGATGTCGTTCTGCTTTGCCCACCAGTGCTTGATGATCGCGCCCTGCATCTGGTGGGGGCTCTTGCAGCTGGACAGGTGGTCGAGCAGGTCGCCGTAGTTGTACTCGGCGTAGTTGATCCAGCCGGGGGAGCAGGACGTGATCATGGGCAGCACGCCGCCCTCGGTCAGCCTGTGCAGCAGCTCGGTGCCCTCCTCCATGATGGTCAGGTCCGCGCCAAAGTTCACGTCGTAAACCCGCTCGAAGCCGAGCCTGCGCATGGCCGCGGCCATCTTGCCGGTCACCGGGGTGCCGATGGGATAGCCGAACTCCTCGCCCAGCGCCGCGCGCACCGCGGGAGCCGCCTGGGCGATCACATGCTTGCCGGCCTTGAAGGCGGCGTCGATCCTGTCGATCTCGCTGTGCTCCATCAGCGCGCCGGTGGGACAGACGTTCACGCACTGGCCGCACTGGATGCAGGGGGAATCGGCAAAGCTGCGATTTTCCGCCGGGGACACGACGGTGGCGAAGCCGCGGTTCTCAAAGCCCAGGATGCCCAGGCCGTGGGCGTTCTTGCAGCGCTCCACACAACGGCCGCAGAGTATGCACTTGCTGGTGTCCCGCACCAGGCCGGGGGCCAGGCGGTCCACGAAGGTCTCGGAATGCTCGCCGGCGAAGGCGTCATCCCGCGCGCCGGTCAGCTGGGCCACGTACAGCAGCTCGCAATGGCCGTTCTTGTCGCACTGCTGGCAGTTCTTGTTGTGGTTGGACAGCAGCAGCTCCACACTGTGGCGGCGGGCGTCCACCGCGGCGGGCGATCCGATGCGGATCTCCATGCCCTCGCTCACCGGATACACGCAGCTGGCCACCAGGCCGCGCGCGCCCGTGGCCTCGACGAGGCACACGCGGCAGGAGCCCTGATTGCACTCGCCATGGTTGAAGGAACACAGGGACGGAATCTCATAGCCGCAGGCCTTGGCGGCTTCGAGGATGGTCAAGCCCTCCTCGACCTGATAGGGAATGCCCTCGATTTTGATGTTCAACATTGCCTTGCGCCTCCTTATCGCTTCTCAATGGCCCCGAAGCGACAGACGCTGATGCAGGAGCCGCACTTCGCGCAAGCGCTCGAATCGATCTTCCAGGACGTCATCTTGTGACCGGGGGCAATGTAGTCGGTCTTGTGGATGCAGTCCACGGGACAGCCCCTGTGGCACATGCCGCAGCCGATGCACTTGTCGGGATCGATGTAGTATTCCATCAGGTTCTTACAGACGTGGGCAGGACACTTCTTGTCCACGATGTGGGCGATGTACTCGTCCCGGAAGTGGGACAGCGTGGAGTTGATGGGGTTGGCCGCGGTCTGGCCCAGGGCGCAGAGCGAATTGGCCTTGACGGTGCGGCTCAGCTCCTCCAGGGCGTCCAAATCCTCCATGGTGCCCTTGCCCTCGGTGATTCGGGTCAGTATCTCCAGCATCCGCTTGGTGCCGATGCGGCAGGGCGAGCACTTGCCGCAGGACTCGTCGCAGATGAACTCCATGTAGAACTTGGCCACGTCCACCATGCAGTTGTCCTCGTCCATGACGATCGCGCCGCCGGAGCCCATCATGGACCCCTTGGCCACCAGGTTGTCGAAGTCGATGGGCTCATCCAGGAATTCCTCGGTCAGGCAGCCGCCGGAGGGGCCGCCGGTTTGGATGGCTTTGAACTTCTTGCCGTTCGGAATGCCGCCGCCGATGTCGTAGATCAGCTCACGCAGGGTGGTGCCCATGGGTACCTCCACCAGGCCGACGTTGTTGACCTTGCCGCCCAGGGCGAACACCTTGGTGCCCTTGCTCTTTTCGGTGCCCACGCTGGCGAAGGTTTCCGCGCCTTCCCGCAGGATGGTGGGCACGCAGGCCAGGGTCTCCACGTTGTTGATAATGGTGGGCTTGCCCCACAGGCCCTTCACCGCCGGGAACGGAGGCCTCGGCCGCGGCATGCCCCGCTTGCCCTCGATGGAATTGAGCAGTGCCGTCTCCTCGCCGCAGACGAACGCGCCCGCGCCCAGGCGCAGGTGGCAATCGAAGCTGAAGTCGGTGCCCAGTATGTTCTTGCCCAGCAGGCCAAGCTCTTTGGCCTGGCGGATGGCGATGCGCAGGCGCTTCACGGCGATGGGATACTCGGCGCGGACATAGAAGTAGCCGTTCTGCGCGCCGATGGCGTAGCCGGCGATCATCATGCCCTCAATGACGGCCAGGGGGTTGCCCTCGAGGATCGAACGGTCCATGAACGCGCCGGGGTCGCCCTCGTCGCCGTTGCAGACCACGTACTTCTCGTCGCCCTGGGAATCATAGGCAAACTGCCACTTGCGGCCGGAGGGGAAGCCCGCGCCGCCGCGGCCGCGCAGGCCGGACGCCAGTACCTCGTCGATGACCGCCTGGCGGGACATGGACAGCGCCCGCCTCAGGCCCTGGAACGCGCCGTAGCCCAGCGCCTCGTCGATGTTCTCGGGGTTGATGACGCCGCAGCCGTGCAGCGCCACGCGCCGCTGCTTTTTGTAGAAGTTGATGTCGTCCTGCTTGGAGACCTTCTCGCCGGTGGCGGGCTCCACATACAACAGCCGCTCCACCACGTTGCCGTGGATGATATCGGAATCCACGATCTCCTCCACGTCCTCGATCTGCACCAGCCGATACAGCGTATCCTCAGGATAGATCTTTACGAAGGGGCCCTGGGAGCAGAAGCCGAAGCAACCCACCTGGTTGACGGTTGCCCTGTCGCTGACGCCCCTGCGCTCCAGCACCTCGACGAAGCGCTGGCGTATCTCGGCGGAATTGTTGGACAGGCAGCCCGTGCCGCCGCAGAGCACGATGTGTCGCTTGTCGTCGGACCCGGCCAGCTTGTCCTGGAGACAGGCCGTACAGGTTGCGATGCGATCGTTCAGATTCTCGACGGAATTGATCATGCGGTGACACCCTCCTTCTCCTTCTCAACGATCAGGTACTGCTGGGCAATGACCTCACGCACCTGGCTGACCGTCATCTTGGGATAGACCTTGCCGTTGATGCTCACCGCCGGGGCGATGCCGCAGGCGCCGATGCAGCGCAGGGCATCCAGCGTGAACATGCCGTCATCGGTGGTCTCTCCGGGTCGGATGCCCAGCTCCTCCTGGAACTTGTCGATGACCTGCTGCGCGCCCTTGACGTAGCAGGCCGTGCCCAGGCAGCAACCCACCACGAACCTGCCCTTGGGCTCCAGCGAGAAGAACGAATAGAATGTGACCACGCCGTAAATCTCCGCCACCGAGATGCCGGTCTCCTGGGACACGATCTCCTGCACGTCCAGGGGAATATAGCCGTATTCGTTCTGGATGTCGCTGAGGATCATCATCAGCGGCGTCTTTTCATCCTTGTAGCGGCCGCAGATCTCTCGAATCTTCGCCACGGCCTCTGCCTTCAAAGCACCCATGCCACACAACCTCCGATCTGTTTTATGCGCCATCAATCGCCGGCCGTCAGGTTAGACCTATTTAATTAATAGCACATCATTAATGATATTATATCATATATCCCCGTGATTACAAGGGATATAATTAAGAAATAATCCATCTATCGTAAACAATCTGAAAAGCGGTGGATCGCCCCGGCCAGGCCCGCCTTTTGCGTGGACGGAATGGGCCGGATCGCTCCTTCATGCAAGCGGCTTCGGGCGCTCTTTAATATTAAAACTATCGTATTGATATGTTCATACATTGTCGGAAAATGAAAAGTTTCGCCGGGGCGCTCAAGATTAAGAAATAAGTCCATTCACCGTAAACAATCGGAAAATCAACGGTTCGTCCCGTTCAAACCCGCATTTTTCTGTGGACGGAATCGGCCGGGTTGTGCTATAATCCTACCAGTAAATGAACGGCGGCGACGCCCACAAAGGAGAGACAGCCATGAACGACTACAACGAAATCGGCGCCCGCCTGCGGGAGCTGCGGGAGGTCAGCGACTACACCGTCGAAGAGCTGGCCGCGGAGCTGAACATCAGCCCCGAGCTTTACGCCTCCTACGAGGAAAACGGCAAGGACGTACCCATCAGCGTGATCTACGAGATCGCCAACAAGTTCAAGGTCGACTTCACCGAAATCGTCACCGGCCAGAGCGCCAAGCTGGAGACCTACCACCTGATCCGAAGGGGCGGCGGCAAGATCATCAACCGCAACCCGGAATACCACTTCGAGGATCTGGCCTACCGCTATGCCAACAAGGTCATGCAGCCGCTGTTGGTGACGCTGGAGCCCACGGACGCCGTGGCCAAGCTGATCACCCATCCCGGCCAGGAGTTCAACCTGTGCCTGGAGGGCCTGGTGATCGTCACACTGGGCGACAAGGAATTCACGCTGAACCCCGGCGATTCCATCTACTTCAACCCCACCATCCCCCACGGCCAGCGCTGCGGCAGCGACGTCAAGGCCCGGTTTCTGACCGTTATTGCGGAATAATCCCGTAGCGGCGGCACCCGCGCCGCCACATCCACGCCGGCGGCCCAGGGGTCGCCGCGACATTGCAAAGGAGCATGGTCACATTGAATTACCTACTGAATAAATTCCTTCCCAGGATCCATTTTGAAAGCTACGAGGAATTCCGTGAAAAATTCACCATCAACGTACCGGAGGACTTCAACTTTGGCTACGACGTGGTAGACGCCTGGGCTGAAGCCGAGCCCGACAAGCGCGCGCTGGTGTGGGTCAACGAGCAGGACGAGGAGCGCGTGTTCACCTTCACCGACATCAGGCGCCTGTCCAACCGGGTGGCCAACTTCCTTAAGGACCTGGGGCTGAAAAAGGGCGACGTGGCCATGATGATCCTGCGCCGCCGCTGGGAGTATTGGATCTGCGCCACGGCGCTGCACAAGCTGGGCGTGATATTGATCCCGGCCACATTGCAGCTGACGAAGAAGGACATCGTCTACAGGGGCAACGCCGCCGAGGTCAAGGCGGTCATCTGCGTGGACGACGACTTCGTGGTGGGGCAGATGGAGGCCTCCGCGCCGGAGATACCTTCGCTGAAGCATAAGATACTGGTTCGCGACGGCAGGGACACCGACCGGCCTGGCTGGCTGGACCTGCACGCCGAAATGGACAAATACACCGACACCTTCCCCCGCCCCATCGGCGCGGACGCCACGAAAACCACCGACGTGATGCTGGTCTACTTCACCAGCGGCACCACCGGCATGCCCAAGCTGGTGCAGCACAACTTCGCCTACCCCCTGGGCCACATCGTCACCGCAAAGTACTGGCAGCATGTGGAGGAAAACCACCTTCACATGAGCGTATCCGACTCCGGCTGGGCCAAGTTCGGCTGGGGCAAGATCTACGGCCAGTGGATCTGCGGCGCAACGGTGTTCTGCTACGACATGGTGGGCCGCTTCAACCCGGCCAACCTGCTGCGCAAGGTGGAGAAGTACCGGGTGACAACCTTCTGCGTGCCGCCGACGATGTACCGCTTCATGCTCCAGGAGGACCTGACCCGGTTCGACCTGTCGTCGCTGCACCACTGCGCCACCGCCGGCGAGCCGCTGAACCCCGAGGTGGTGCGCAAGTGGAAGCAGTTGACCGGCCACCAGATCTACGAGGGCTTCGGCCAGAGCGAGGGACCGGTGCTGATGGCGAACTTTGGCAGCGAGTGGTTCGAACCCATCGAGGGCTCCACCGGCAAGCCGAACCCGCTGTACGATATCCAGCTTCTGGACGCCGACGACAACGTCTGCGAAGACGGCGAGGAGGGCAGCCTCACCATCATGGACGTGAAGCACCACCCGCCCGTGGGCCTGTTCACCGGCTACTACCGCAACCCCGAAATGACCGAGGAGAAGCTGGGCGGCATCGGCTACAACACCGGCGACGTGCTGTGGCGCGACAGCGACGGTTACTACCGCTTCGTGGGCCGCAACGACGACGTGATCAAGTGCTCGGGCTACCGCATCGGGCCGTTCGAGGTGGAATCCGCCCTGATCGCCCACGACGCCGTGGTGGAATGCGCCATCACCGGCGCGCCCGACCCCATCCGCGGCCAGGTCGTCAAGGCCACCGTGGTGCTGGCCAAGGGCTGGGCCCCCTCGGAGGAGCTTACCAAGGCGCTGCAAAAGCATGTGAAGAAGCTGACCGCGCCGTACAAGTATCCCCGCATCATCGAATACGTGGACGAGCTGCCCAAGACCGTGGGCGGCAAGATCAAGCGCGCCCAGATCCGCCACGCGGATGAGGCCGCAGCGAAAAAAGAGCGGTAAAGATTTCGCAGGCTTACTGGCGGTAAGTCAAGAAATTTGCAGGATGCAGCTGGCGGAAAAGGCACCGCCAGACGTGCCGCCGTATTGTGCGGTATTTCCGTAACACCCTGCAATGAATTACACCGCCTGACAAGGGAGGTCTATCCCATGAAAAGAGGTATCGCCATCGCCGGGAACATGATCGTGGACATGCTCTACCCCACCAACGGTCTGCCCCGTCCGGGAGAGCTGGTGACGATCACCGGGGAGATGACCCGCTCCACCGGCGGCTGCCTGTGCAACGACATCATCGACCTGGCCACGTTGGACCCCGCCCTGCCGCTGACGGCCCTCGGGCGCGTGGGCGACGACGAAGCCGCCGATTACGTGCTGGACAAGCTGCGGGCCTGCCCCAACATCGACCTGGGCCAGGTCAAGCGCGGGGGCACCACATCCTATACGCTGGTGATGGACGATGAGGTGCGCAAGCAGCGCTCCTTCTTCCAGTGCCGGGGCGCTAACGCCGATTTCCGGGAGTCAGACATCGACTGGGACGCGCTGGATGCCGACCTGCTGCACGTGGGGTATATACTGCTGCTGGACGCGCTGGACGCCCCGGACGAGGTCTATGGCACGAAGATGGCGCGGCTGCTGCACACCGCGAAGCAGCGGGGCATCAAGACCTCCATCGACGTCGTCTCCGAAGCCGGCGAGCGCTTCCGCCACATCGTGGTCCCGGCGCTGAAATACACCGATTACTGCATCATCAACGAGCTGGAGGCCCAGGCTACCACCGGCATCGAATTGACGGATGCCTCGGGAAAGCTGCACCGGGAAAACCTGCCGGCGGCACTCAAGAAAATGAAGGCGCTGGGCGTGTCCATCTGGGCGGTAATTCACAGCCCCGAGGGCGGCTTCGGCCTGGACGAGGCCGGCAACTACGTGGCCATCGACAGCCTTGCGCTTCCCGAGGGCTACATCAAAGGCACGGTGGGCGCCGGCGACGCCTTCTGTTCAGGGGTGCTGTACGGCGCCTGGAGGGGCATGGACCTGGCTGAAGCCATCGAACTGGGCACCGCCGCGGCGGCCTGTTCCCTCAGTCAGCCCGGGGGAACCGAGGGCATGCGGGACTGGGAAAGCGCCATGGCGCTGTACCGGACTTTGAGACAGGGAGGTTGACGGACATGAAAAACGCTGTGGTTTACGGCTCCGGCAAGATCGGGCGGGGCTTTATCGGCAAGATATTCGCCGAATCAGGCTACAAGGTCTGCTTCCTGGACCGGATCCAGGCGCTGGTGGACGGCCTGAACGCCGCGGGCAGCTACAGGGTGTGCATCGTCTCCAATGACGACGTGGTGGAAAGCCGGGTACCCGTGGACCGGGCGCTGATATCCACCACCGACGACGCCCTGGAGGCCATCGCCAATTGCGACATCATGGCCACGTCCGTGGGCGCGAACGAGCTGGAGAACATCGCCCCCATACTGGCGAAGGCCGCCGTGCGACGCATGGCGCGGGGCGGCGGGCCGCTGGACGTGATACTCTGCGAAAACCAGCTGGGCGCAGACACGCTGATGCGCGGCTGGATCAACCGGCACCTGGATGACAAACAGCGGGCCTGGGCTGACGCCAACCTGGGGCTGGTGGAGGCGTCCATCAGCCGCATGGTGCCGTCCCAGCCCCCGGAGCAGCTGGCGGAGGACCCGCTGCTGCTGAAGGTCGATCCCAGCAGCGAGCTGCCCGTGGACAGCGCCGCCTTCCGCGGGGAGATCCCCGACCTGGTGGGCATCATCCCCTTCACCCCCTTTGAGTTCTACATGAAGCGCAAGCTGTTTTTGAACAACGGCACCCACGCCCTGTGCGCCTACCTGGGCTACGAAAAGGGCCTGGAATACATCTGGCAGGCCATCGCAGACCCCGGGATTCGCAGCGCCGCCCGGGCTTCGATGCAAACCAGCGCCGACGCGCTGGTGGCGAAGTATGGCGAGGGCGTTCGGCAGAATGTGCAGGATTACATCGAGGACCTGCTGGTGCGCTACCCCAACCGGGCGCTGAACGACACCGTGGCCCGCGTAGGCGCGGATCCGATGCGCAAGCTGCGCCGCAACGACCGCATCGTGGGCGCGGCGCTGTTCGCCCTCGAGCAGGGCGTGGATCCCGCTCCCATCGTGAAGGGCATCGTGGCCGCGCTGCACTTCGACCAGCACGGCGACCCCACCGCACCGGTATTGCAAAAGGCGCTGAAGGAACACGGCATAGATTATGTCATGGAAAACTACATGGGCCTGGCCCCCGGTGAACCGCTGTGGGAGATGATTCGAGTGGATTTGCCTGCATTTCAAGGCGATTTTCCGCAGGCTTAGTGGGGCTAAGTCAAGGAAAATCAACACAGAAATGCAGGCAAAGACGCCGTAATTGCGCTTCAGGCATTTTAGAAACACACTCTAATCACTCAATTCTGATTTATCAGGCAATAGCCCGATAAATCAGAATTTTTCCCCTCCTTTCAAATATCCCTTGCATTTCCGCCAATATTATGCTAAACTCATTATTAGCAACATATTAACAACATTCAAGTGCCCCCTGCGGTTTGTCTGGTATTGGCGCATCACCGTTACCGTCCTGCCATGGGAGGCATTTTCAGGATAAGGGCTATCCAATCCATCATATTCAAAGGGGGGATTCACCGTGAGAATTGTTGTACTGGGCGCCGGCGCGATGGGCGGACTTTACGGCTCCTATCTCAGCCGCGGAAACGACGTGACGATGGTGGACATCAACGCCGAGGTCGTGGATAAGATCAACCGCGAGGGCTTTGAGGTTCGGGAACCGGACGGCAGCTCGAACCTGTTCCATCCCAGGGCTACCACGTCCACCGCGGGCATGGACCCGGTGGACCTGGTCGTCATCTTCCTGAACTCCCGCTTCAGCGAAAGCGCCCTGAACGCCAATAAGAGCATCATCGGGCCGGACACCTGCCTGATGACCCTCCAGAACGGCTCGGGCCATGAGGCCACGCTGGGCAAGTTCGTGCCCGAGCAGAACATCATCATCGGCACCACCCAACATAACGCCAACGTGGGCGGCCCCGGCATCACCAACCATGGCGGCAGCGGCATGACCCACATCGGCTGCGTGACCGGCTCCGCCAGCCGCTTCCAGTCCGTCGCCGACAACTTCACCGCCTGCGGCCTGCAGTGCGACGTGTCCGACGACGTGCAGAAGATGATATGGAACAAGATGTTCACCAACGTCTCCGCCTCCGCCCTGACGGCGGTGCTGCAGGTCCCCCTGGGCTACATTTCATCCGACCCCTTCGCCTGGACGCTGTGCCAGAAGCTGATCCGGGAGACAGTGGACGTGGCCGCGGCGCTGGGCATGGACTTCGACTACGACCAGAAGGTGGCCGAGGTCAGGGCCGTGTGCGACAATTCGCCGAACGGCCTGACCAGCATTTACACCGACCTGAAAAAAGGCCGCCGCAGCGAG
>ONJE01000024.1 GCA_900318045.1 uncultured Eubacteriales bacterium | reverse complement strand
CATTCATTCGAAAAGGGCGTCGCCCCTGCAGCGTGTACGTTTTCATAATCCACGCGCCAGCCGCCATTCCTGTTCCCTGTTCCCTGTTCCCTGTTCCCTTTGAACTACCCTTGGCAATTCCGCCAACGCCTCGATAAATCAGAATTTACCTCCCCTTAATTGACATCCCTCCCCCAATGACGTATAACATACATGGATCGTATGATCCGTCTTCGGGGCAGGGTGCAATTCCCGACCGGCGGTATAGTCCGCGAGCCGCTTTGGCGGCATGAACCGGCGCAATTCCGGTACCGACTGTAAAGTCAGGATGGAAGAAGACGACGCGATGAATGCGCCTGTGCAGAAATGTCCACGCCCCGGGACGAATCCCGCGGGCGTGTTCTTTTTTGACAGGAGGTATGCAAGAATGACAACCGTTTCCAAGACCCGCAAGCTGGTGGGCACCGCGATGCTGGCGGCAGTATCCGTGGTGCTGATGTTCCTGGCCTTCCCGGTGCCGCTGATGCCCTCGTTCATCAAGCTGGACCTGGCCGAGCTGCCCGCCCTGATCGCCGCCTTCGCCTACGGCCCGCTGGCCGGCGCGGCGGTGTGCCTGGTGAAAGCCCTGATCAGCCTGATGAAGAGCTCCTCCGGCGGCGTGGGCACGCTGTGTAACTTCCTGCTGGGCGTGCTGTTTGTGGTGCCCGCGGGTCTGATCTACAAGAAGAACCGCACCCGCAAGGGCGCGCTGATCGGGTCGCTGGTGGGCGCGGCCGCCATGGCCATCGTCAGCATCTTCGTGAACTACTACGTGGTCTACCCCATCTACACCGCTTTCATGCCCATGGAAGCCATCATCGGCATGTACCAGGCCATCAACCCGAAGGTGCAGAACCTGTGGCAGGCCCTGATCTGGTTCAACTGCCCCTTCACCTTCGTCAAGGGCCTGATCAGCGTGGCGATCTGCTTCCTCATCTACAAGCCCCTGTCGCCGTTCCTGAAGGGCACCAACGCCCCGCGCAGGCAGGCCGCATAAATCGAATGGCGGCACTGGCCCTGCCGCTGCGAATCACACCATGGCGGCAGATTCGAGCCGCGACATGAAAAGATCCTTCGTTCCGCCCAGGATGACACGCCAAAATCCCATTGTCATCCTGAGCGAAGCGAAGGATTCTTTCTGTCAGATTATCAATAATTCTCCGCCTTGATCTGGAAATAGCTCTGCGGGTGGTTGCACACCGGGCAGACCTCGGGGGCCTGTTTGCCGATGTGGATGTGGCCGCAGTTGCTGCACTGCCAGATCATGTCGCCCTCGCGGCTGAACACCAGGCCGCCCTCGATGTTGCTGAGCAGCTTGCGATAGCGTTCCTCGTGCTCCTTTTCGATGGCCGCGACGCCCTCGAACTGCTTCGCGATGTCCTCAAAGCCCTCGGCGCGGGCCTCCTCGGCGAACTTCTTGTACATATCGGTCCACTCGAAGTTCTCGCCGTCGGCGGCGTCCTTCAGGTTGACGGTGGTGGTGGGCACCTTGCCGCCGTGGAGCAGCTTGAACCACAGCTTCGCGTGCTCCTTCTCGTTCTTCGCGGTCTCCTCAAATATCGCGGCGATCTGCACATAGCCGTCCTTCTTGGCCTGGGAAGCGTAGTAATCGTACTTGTTGCGGGCCTGGGATTCCCCTGCGAAGGCCGCCATCAGGTTGGCCTCGGTCCTTGAACCCTTGAATTCCATAAAAGCACCTCCATGGATATTATTCCCTGAGTGCTGACAGTTTATCACGGAGTTTGATATTAGTCAATGCTTACCCCTACACCATGCCTCGATGGCCCGGTGAGCGTATTCCGCTGTGCCGGGGCCGCCGGCGGTGTCGATGTTCTCGCGCATACTGCCCGCGCCGGCATACATGCGGCCCAGGTCCTGCAAAATCCCATCGGAGCAGGTGTACATGTTTTCGGTGATGAAGGCCTTCACCTTCGCCACCTGTGCCTGGGGGATTTCGCCCGCCGGGTCCATTTCCAGCATGCCGCCAAAGGCCGCCAGCAGGTCCATCAGCGCCTCCCCGAGGCGACGCTCCTCTTCCTTCGTGCGCCCCGCGGATTTTTGCAGGTACTCCTGATACTCCGGGGTCTGCCCGTAGCTGGCCTTCGCCTGCCGGGCATATTCATCGATCTTTTCCGTGTCAAACGCCGTGAAATTCAAATACTTCACCCCCAATAGCTTGATGCCCCTGGCCAGGTCGATCAGGTTCTCCAAATGCTCCGCCTTCAGGCGCAGCAGTTCGATCTGCTGGTCCAGCGCCCGGTTGCGCTCATAGACCGGGCTGTCCAAAATGGCCCGGATGTCCTTCAGCGGAAATTCCAGCTCACGAAACAACAATATGGCTGACAGACGCTCCAGGCTTTTATCGTCGTATAGTCGATAACCTGCCTCCGACACCTCCGCCGGAGGCAACAGGCCGATGCGATCATAGTGGTGCAGCGCCCGCACACTTACCCCGGTCAGCGCGCTGACCTCTCCCACCGTCATCATGTCCATCGCCTCCTGCATACAGAATAGACCCTGACGCAGGGTCAGGGTCAAGAGGAATGATAAAAATTTACACGGTTACGCGTCCGCGCGGACCCGCCAGCCGTACTTGTCCTCGATCTTGCCGGTCTGGATGCCGGTGATGGTGTCGTACAGCTTCTGGGTGACGGGGCCGATGCTGCCGTCGCCGATGGTCATGACCTCATCCATGTAGCGCAGCTTGCCCACGGGGCTGATGACGGCGGCGGTACCGGTGCCGAAGACCTCCTCCAGCTTGCCGGACTTCTGGGCCTCGATCAGCTCGTCCACGGACACCTTGCGCTCCTCCACGTCCATGCCCCACTGGCGGCACAGGAACAGCACGCTGTTGCGCGTGATGCCGGGAAGGATGGAGCCGTTGAGCATCGGGGTGACGATCTTGCCGTCGATCTTGAACATGATGTTCATCGCGCCGACCTCTTCGATGTATTTGCGCTCCACGCCGTCCAGCCACAGCACCTGGCTGTAGCCGCCGTCGTGGGCCTTCACCTGGGCGATCAGCGACGCGGCGTAGTTGCCGCCGGTCTTGGCAAAGCCGATGCCGCCGCGCACGGCGCGCACGTACTCGTCCTCGATCCAGATGCCCACGGGGGCCAGGCCGCTCTCGTAGTAGGCGCCGGAGGGGCTGAGGATGACGATGAACAGATAGGTCTTGGAGGGGGCCACGCCCAGGAACTCGTCGGTGGCGATGACGAAGGGGCGGATGTACAGGCTCGTGCCCGGATCGGTGGGGATCCAGTCCTTGTCGATGGCCACGACCGCTTTAATCGCCTGCACAAAGTCCTCCTCGGGAATCTCCGGGATGCACAGGCGGTCGTTGGACTTGTTGGCCCGCTTGGCGTTCATGTCCGGGCGGAACAGGTAGGCTTCGCCGTTCGCGCCGCGATAGGCCTTCAGGCCCTCGAACATGGTCTGGCCGTAGTGGAACACCATGGCGGAGGGGTCCAGCTCGATCTTCTGATAGGGCACGATGCGGGCGTCATGCCAGCCCTGGCCCTCGGTGTAATTCATGATGAACATGTGGTCGGTGAAGATGTGGCCAAAGCCCAGCTTTGCGCCGGGGGCCGGCTTCGCCTTCGGGGCAGTGGTTCTTTCAACGCGGATATTCAGCATGTCGATCGCTCCAATCTGCAAGTATTGCGGGGTTTATTTTCATTTATGATACCGCGATAAAGTGATAAAATCAAGCATTACCGTTGGATATTTCCTTATCTTTACAATTATCAGGCCTTCCGGGCCGGTGGTCGGCAGGCGCGACTGACGGATCTGCAGCGAAGCTTCCAGCCAGAATTCACGCGCCGGCCGACCACCTTAATCACGCGGGTTTTCCCTTATTCCGGCCTGGCCGCGCCGCAGTTCGGGCAGAAGTTGCCGTCATTCACCTGTCCGCAGGAGGGGCAGGTCCACTGCCCCTGTGCGGCAGGAGCGTCCTGTGCGGCAGGCGCATTGGCCTCCTCCCCCTGCACGTCAGCCGGCTTCTCCTGGGGCACGTAGGGGTCCTCCTCCACGGGGACCACCCTGCAGGCCTGGGCAAAGCCCTCCGTGATGGCCAGGCACTGGGCCACGTCCTTCCAGGCCACATGGTTTCCGGTCAGGTGCACCGTCATGAAGACCTGCTTGTCGTTGTCCTCCAGCCCCTTCAGCGGGAAGGAGGCGTACCAGTGGCCGATCTCGCCGTCGTACTGGCTGACATACAGCAGGCATTCGTCGCCGTTTTGCAGCTTCTCCCGGGACGCGCCTTCCTCCTGCTGCTCCAGCTGATAAGCCGGGAAGGGATTGCTGTCGAAGCTGAATTCCGCCTCCACATAATTGCCCTTGCTGCCCGCGTAGATGCCCTTAACCCCGTCATCGTCCACCTCGGTGGGGATAAACGGGATGTCCGGTATGGTCTCGCCATCCTTGGTGGTCAGGGTGATCGGCTGGAAGTCCATCTCCACCAAACTGGCAAAGCTGTCGTCCAACAGCTTCATGCCGGCAAACATCCCGGCGCTCCAATAGGGCGCCATCGTCTCATAGCGCATCCCGGCGCTCACACGGTCCACCTCCGACAGAATCGCGTCGGTAAGGGCCTGCACCCGCGTCTCCAGCGGCATCTTGCTGTCCAGGTAATCCAAACCCATGCTGATGATCAGCTTGGCGCTCTTGCCAAACTCCGTGGCAGCAATCATGCCGAAGGCCTGTCCGCGCTCCGGTTTGATAAAGGCCGCTGTGCCGTCGTCGCCTTGCCGCAGTATGTACTCGTCCGCCTCGGCTTCGTTGACGAATTCTTCAAAGGAATCGCTCTTGCGTACCATATACTGCACCTGGATCGCCTTGTCCGGATCCAGGCAGGCGACCTCATAGGATCTGATGCTCGAAGCCTTCGCGCCGTCCATGATGGGAATGCACAGGAACACCGGCTCCGCATCGCCATAGTCCGAAAACAGCGTGTAGGCGTATTCAGGGAAGATCCGAATCTCCGGGCAGGTTTCGTCCGTCAACAGCGTGCTGCTGATATAGGTGTATTGGGGCAGCGTGCGTATATAGGCCGCGCCCTCTGCCAGACAGGGCGTCGCCAGCGCCATCGCGAGCAAAAATGCCAAAAACAATACAGTGACCTTCTTCATGGTTTCTCGCCTCTTTCCACAAAATCGCGCGGCCATCGTTCCATGGCTACGCATCGCTGGTATTCTACCACATCCCCTGCACATTATCAACAATCTGCGCCCGACCGGCGGCATAGGAAGCATTATTTACGGTTTGTCCCTTGAACGGCCCTTCGAAATGGTATAACATCTGCCTTGAACAGGAGGAACCGCCATGAGTGAAAACAAAAAAGCCCTGTATTCCGCCCGCGGCCTGGCCATGGGCGGCATGGTCGCCGCGATTTACGTCGTGCTGACGCTGATCTTCCAGCCCATCAGCTTCGGCGCGATACAGTTCCGCATCGCCGAGGTGATGACGCTGATGCCCATCATGACGCCCTACGCGGTGCCGGGCCTGTTCGTGGGCTGCCTGCTGGCCAACTGGCTGGGCGGCGGCATCTGGTTCGACGTGGCGCTGGGCTCCATCGCCACGCTGCTGGCCGCCATCTGCACCCGCAGGTTCCGGGCCAGGCCCGCCTTCGCCGCCATATTCCCCACCCTCTTCAACGGCCTGATCGTCGGCCCGGTGGTGTATTTCGCCTATGTACGCGCCCCCGGCGACCCGGTCAGCATGCCCACGCTGCTGTTCAACATGGGCACCGTCGCCTTTGGCGAGCTGGTGGTCTGCTACGCGCTGGGCCTGCCCATGATCTACGGGCTGAAGAAGCTGCCCTCAAAGCTGTTCGAAGCATAAAAAACATGTGCGCCGGGGTAAAGTAACCCCGGCCCTTTTTTATGTCGCGGATTGACACCGTCATTTCTCCATGGTATGATATTACCGTTAAAAGTGACCGCAAAATCAATCGCACCCGGACGGTTCGCATCCGGGGTTTCACACCTTGCTTACTAAAGGGTACCTCCAAAAACGATCGCGCCGTCCGGCGAGATGAATTTTAGTCAGGTTTGACTTGCAAAAGACGCAGGCTGCCTGGCGGGCAATCAAGGTTTTTGCAAGTCGAAGATGGCTGAAATTCAGCCGCCCGACGGTGATGAGCGTTTTTAGAGGTGCCCTAAAGGAGATACTGCCATGAAGCCATTTTTCGCATGTATGCTCGCCATACTGATCGCGCTGACGGCACTGGGGCCCCTGGGCGCCTTCGCGGAGGCCCCGGAGCTGAATTCGGAGCCGGAGCAGATCATACTGGAGGATGACGCCCTGGAGCTGCCGGAGGATTATGCCCAGCCCGACCTGTCCCTCGACGACGGGCTGGTGCTCGACGATTTGCAGCTGCTCGACCTCGACCTGACGGACGGCGGCGGCAAGGAACACCGCGCCGCCGGGGAATCCGCCGAGCCGTCCGGAGAGGACGTTTCCGACCCGGAGGCGGACAGCAGCAACGCAACCAAATACGGCGTGCCCACCGCGCTTTCGCTGGGCCTGAAGGAAAAGTACGCCATCAAGTGTACGAAGACCGGCAAGCTGACCTACAAGACCAGCAACAAGAAGGTCGCCACGGTCAGCAGCAAGGGCGTCGTCATCGGCAAGAAGGCGGGCACCGCCACCATCACCGTCAGCCTGAAGGGCAAGAAGCTGACCGCCTGCAAGGTCAAGGTGGTGGCCGCGCCCAAGAAGGTCACGCTGAGCAACACCAGCCTGACGCTGAACGTGAACGACACCTTCAAGCTCAAGGCCAGGGTCAACAGCGGCAGTCATGCCAGCTACACCTGGGCCAGCTCCAACAAATCGGTGGCCACCGTCAGCAAGGCCGGCCTGGTGACGGCCAGGGGCGCGGGCAGCGCCACCATCACCGTCAAGACCCACAACGGCAAGAAGGCCACCTGCGCGGTGACCGTCAACAATCCCGGGCCCACGCTGTTCGTCACGCCCGGGAGCATGACCATCGAAGAGGGCGACTGGCAGGACGCCACCGTCACCTACACCATCGACGGCACCGTGCACTGGGAAAGCAGCGACACCAGCGTGGCCACCTGCGCCTGGGGCTCTGACTGGTACGGCAACGACACCACGCTGACCGTCTACGGCCACAGCGCCGGCAGCGCCACCATCACCATCACCAACAACAAGAACAGCGACGTCGTCTATATCTATGTCACCGTCACCCCCCTGGAGAAGCCCGAGGATACCGGATACGGCGACTACGACGACATCGTCACCGTCTCCCCCACCGAGGTGAGCATGACTGCGGGCGAGAGCCGGGACACCACCGTCACCTTCAACGCCAAGGGCACCGTGACCTGGTCTTCCAGCGACGAAAATATCGCCACCTGCGCCTGGACCTCCGATTGGTTCGACAGCAACAGCAAAACCACGCTGACCGTCTACGGCCGCAGCGCCGGCAGCGCCACCATCACCATCACCAACGACGTGAACAGCGACACCGCCAGTATCGATGTCACCGTCGCCCAGGCCCCGACGCCGGAAACCCCGACCCCGGAAACCCCGACCCCGGAGACCGAGGGCGGCGACAGCAGCGTGAAATACCGTGCCCTGCTGATCGGGGAAGAAGCCTTTGACCCCATCTGCACCCGCAACCGGGGGGACGTGACCCTGATGAACAACATGCTCAGCAGCGTCAGGGGCCCCGCCGGCGGCCAGTACAGCATCACCCGCCAGTACGACCTGAGCCTCACGGGCGTCAGGAACGCCATCAGCAGCGCCTTCTCCGGTGCGGACGACGACGACGTTTCATTGTTCTTCATCGCCTCCCACGGCGACTCCACGTCCACGGGCGGTGACGCCGGGGCCATTTCACTGATCGGCTCCAGCTATGATGAACAGTGGCTGCTCATCAGCGATCTGGCCAACGCCCTCAAGGCCGTCCCCGGCAAGGTCATCGTAATCATCGAAACCTGCGGCTCCGGCGCGGCCATCTACAGCCCGGGCATATCTGAAAACCAGTACAACACCGTGCGCAACGCCGCCACGTCCTTCGACGCCGAAGTCATTCGCGCCTTCTCCGAAGCCGACCCCGGCATCCGGGTGCGCGTGCCCGGCAGGACCAACACCAAGGGCGCGCCCACCCCGAACACCGGCGAGCTGCGGGTGGAGAACAAGTTCTACGTGCTCACCGCCTCCCGCTACCTGGAGGAGAGCTGGGGCACCGAAAAAGGCCCCTACAACTACTTCACCAAGTGGCTCACCGACGGCATCGGCACCAGTGGCTCCATGGCCGCCGACGCCAACGCCAACGGCGAAGCCACGCTGTCCGAGCTGTTCAACTATGTCGCGAAGAGGGGCAACGATTACCCCTTTGAATATGACGGGACGATCTACTACCAGCACGTGCAGGTCTACCCGAAGGACTCCGACTACGGTTTGTTCAGGCGGTAGCACCGGATGACGTTGCAGACCCGCAGGCAGGAGAAAAAACTTTCCGCGCCTGCGGGTCTTCCGTTTGCGATTCGTTTGCAATTCGCCCGATATATGCTATAATATTCCCGTCATTCAACCCCTTCCACGCACCCAAGGAGGAAGCGCCCATGAAAGTGGTATTGCAAAACCTGACAAAGCAGTTTCCCAGCCGGGACAAGAAATCCAGCGACGTGGTGATTGCCGTCAGCAACTTCACCTTTGAAATCCCCGACGGCAAGCTGATCGGCCTGCTGGGGCCCTCCGGCTGCGGCAAGAGCACGGCGCTGAACCTGATCAGCGGCCTGATCGCCCCCACCAGCGGCCGGATATTCTTCGGCGACGACGACGTGACCGACCTGCCGCCGGAGAACCGGGGCGTGGGCCTGGTGTTCCAGAGCTACGCGCTGTACCCCCACCTGACCGTGCGGCAGAACATCATGTTCCCGCTGGAAAACCTGAAGGGGGCCGAGCGCCCCTCGAAGGCGGAGATGGAGCGCCGTGTGCTGGAGGCGGCGCGGCTTGTGCAGATCGACAACCTGCTGGACCGCAAGCCCGGCCAGATGTCCGGCGGCCAGCAGCAGCGGGTGGCCATCGCCCGGGCCGTGGTGAAGATGCCAAAGGTGCTGCTGCTGGACGAGCCCCTTTCCAACCTGGACGCCCGGCTGCGACTCCAGACCCGTGAGGAGATTCGCCGCATCCAGCGGGACACCGGCATCACCACCGTATTCGTCACCCACGACCAGGAGGAGGCCATGTCCATCTCCGATATGATCGTGGTGATGAAGAAGGGCGTGGTGCAGCAGATCGGCAAGCCCCAGGACGTGTACGACGACCCGATAAACCTGTTCGTGTCGAAGTTCCTGGGCACGCCGCCCATCAATGTGTTCGGGGGCGTCGTGAAGGGCGGCCGGCTGTTCATCGGCGATGAATCGGTGCTGGACGTGCCCGGCGCATCGGACGGCGAGGTCTGGGCGAGCATTCGCCCCGAGGGCTTCATCCCCGACGCAAGCGGCCCCCTCACCTGCAAGCTGCGGGGCGT
The DNA here is from genome assembly GCA_900318045.1 of uncultured Eubacteriales bacterium. Taxonomy (GTDB): domain Bacteria; phylum Bacillota; class Clostridia; order Christensenellales; family Aristaeellaceae; genus UBA2862. The sequence continues at coordinate 3,824 of ONJE01000024.1, read as the reverse complement.
GGAGGTCATGGGGCGGGACATCAGCGTGGTCTGCGCCCACGACAAATGCGAGGCGCCCCAGATCCGGGCCATCATCAGCGCGGAAAACGCCATCGACGAGGGCAGCCCCACCGTGCGCTTTTCGCTGAAGCCCCGCAAGGTGCACCTGTTCGACCGCGCCACCGAGGCGCGCATCCGCTTCGACACGGGGGAAAAGGGGGCGGCGCGGCATGGCCGGTAACAAGCGCGAAAACAACCTGAAGGGCTGGCTGTACCTGCTGCCGGCGCTGCTGTTCCTGGGGGCCTTCATGGTCTACCCGTTGATCGACGTGTTCATCTACTCGTTCGAGGAGGGCTACAACTCCGCCAGCCAGACCTTCATGGGCGTGGGCCTGTACAACTATTCGAGGGTGCTCCACGACCCCTACTTCCTGCAGGCGCTGAAGAACACCTTCATACTGGTCATCATCACGGTGCCCCTGTCCACCCTGATCGCGCTGCTGCTCTCCCTGGGGCTGAACAGCATCACGGCGCTGAAAAAGTTCTTCCAGACGGTCTACTTCCTGCCCTACGTGACCAACACGCTGGCGGTGGGCCTGGTGTTCATGATACTGTTCAAGAAGACCGCCTACACCGACGGCCTGGCCAACCTGGTGCTGGGCTGGTTCGGCAAGGGCCCGGTGGATTTCATCGACGGCCCCTACTGGGCCAAGATGTTCGTGCTGTGCTTCTACACGATATGGGTGGTCATGCCCTTCAAGGTGCTGATCCTCACCAGCGCGCTGGCGAGCGTGAACCCGGACTACTACAACGCCGCGAAGGTGGACGGGACTTCATCCTTTCGCATCTTCCGGAAGATCACGCTGCCGATGATCTCCCCGATGATCTTCTACCTGGTCATCACCGGCTTCATCGGCGCCTTCAAGGCCTACAGCGACGCGGTGGCCCTGTTCGGCACGAACCTGAACGCCGCCGGCATGAACACCATCGTGGGCTACGTCTACGACAAGCTGTACGGCGACGGGGGCGGCTATCCCTCCTACGCCTCGGCGGCGGCGATCATACTGTTCGCGGTGGTGTTCACCATCACGATGATCAACCTGTCGATCAGCAAGAAAAACGTGCACTATTGAGGGGGTGGGCGCATGAACAACAACTACGATCAGATCAGCCGCGAAGCCCGCACCCGCCGCACGGTGGTCCGGGTCATCACCTACGCCCTGCTGGTGCTGTGGGCGCTGATGGTGCTGTTCCCCTACTACTGGATGCTGCTGACCTCGGTGAAAAGCTACAGCAGCTACAACGCGGAATACGTGCCGTCCTTCTTCACGCTGCACCCCACGCTGGAAAACTACGTCAGCGCCTTTACCCAGGTGCCGCTGGCCCGTTACTTCCTGAACTCCATCATCTTTACCGTCGTCACCACGGGCTTGATGATGCTGGTGATCGTGCCCGCGGCCTACGCCTTCGCCCGGCTGCAATTCAAGGGGCGCGACCTGGTGTTTTCGCTGTTCCTGGCCCTGATGATGATTCCCAACGAGCTGGTGATCATCACCAACTTCCAGACCATCACCAACCTGGGCCTGCGCAACAGCTTCCCCGGCCTGATATTGCCGTCGGTGACCAGCATCTTCTACATCTACCTGCTCAGGGAAAACTTCGCCCAGGTTCCCGACGAGCTGTACAACGCCGCGAAGGTGGACGGCACCGGCGACTTCAAGTACCTGATCCGGGTGATGATGCCCATCTGCAAGCCCACCATCATCACGATACTGATACTGAAGGTCATCGAATGCTGGAACAGCTATGTCTGGCCCCGCCTTGTGACCGACGACCCCGCCTACTTCCTGGTGTCCAACGGCATCCAGGAGATCCGCGAGAACGGCTTCGGGCGGGAGAACGTGCCCGCCATGATGGCCGCCGTGGTGGTCATCTCCGTGCCCCTGATCGTGCTGTTCCTGGTGTTCAGGAACAAGGTGATGGAGGGCGTTTCGAGGGGAGGGATCAAGGGATGAAGCGTATCGATCATGAACGGAACATGGGAAATGGGAGATTGATGGAACAGGGACATCGAGCGCCCGGAAAACGGCACAGTGCGCCGTTTTCAGCGAGATGGGGCCGGCAGGCCCAAAACAGGGAACAGGAATGGCCTGTTCGCGCCTGTAAATTCTCAATTCGCATTCTCTCCCTCGCCCTGCTCCTGTGCCTCCTCGCCCTCTCCCTCGCCGCCTGCCACGGCAGCAAGGGCCGGGTGGACTTCGCCGTGCCGCAGGCCTTCGACACCTCGCGCCAGTTCGAGATCACCTTCTGGGCCAAGAACGACACCAACAAGACCCAGACCGCGATCTACAAAAAGGCCATCGACGACTTCCACGCCCTGTACCCCAACGTCACGGTGAACATGAAGCTGTACACCGACTATGGGCGCATCTACAACGACGTGATCACCAACATCGCCACCGACACCACCCCCAACGTCTGCATCACCTACCCCGACCACATCGCCACCTACCTGACGGGCAGCAACGTGGTGGTGCCGCTGGACGGGCTGATGGACGACCCCGCCTACGGCCTGGGGGGCAGCGCGCTGGCCTACGATGGGCCGACAAGGGACGAGATCATCCCCCAGTTTTTGAAGGAATGCACCTTCTCCGGCGGGGTGTACGCCCTGCCCTACATGCGCTCCACCGAGGCCCTGTACATCAACAGGGACTTTGTGGAGGCCCTGGGCTATGAATTGCCGGACGTGCTGACCTGGGACTTCATATGGGAGGTCTCCGAGGCGGCCACGAAGAAGAACCCCGACGACACCTTCGCCGTGAACGGCCAGAAGGTGATGATCCCCTTCATCTACAAGAGCACCGACAACATGATGATCCAGATGCTCAAGCAGCTCGACGCGGGCTACGCCACCGAGGCGGGCGAGATTGAATTGATGAACGACACCACGAAGGCGCTGCTGTTGGAGATATCGCAGCACGCGAAGAGCGGCGCGTTCTCCACCTTCAAGATCTCCAGCTACCCGGCCAACTTCCTGAACGCGGGCCAGTGCATCTTCGCGGTGGACAGCACGGCCGGGGCCACCTGGATGGGCAGCGACGCGCCGCTGCTGGACATCTCCGCCGACGCGCTGGTGCGGTTCGACACCGCCGTGCGCATGGTGCCCCAGTTCGACCCGGAGCACCCACAGATGATCTCCCAGGGCCCCAGCGTGTGCCTGTTCAACAAGAAGGACCCCCAGGAGGTGCTGGCCAGCTGGCTGTTCATGCAGTTCCTGCTGACCAACGACGTGCAGATCGCCTACGCCCAGACCGAGGGCTATGCCCCGGTCACATCCAAGGCCCAGGGCGACGCCGCCTATCAGGAATACCTGAACAGCGACGCCGGCGACGCGCTGCACTACCCCATCAAGCTGCAGGCCTCCCGGCTGCTGCTGGACAACACCGCCAACACCTTCACCACCCCGGTGTTCAACGGCTCCACGAGCCTGCGCGACGCCGCCGGCCAGCTGGTGGAGGACGTCACCAAGGCCGTGCGCCGCAAGAAGACCGTGGACGACGCCTACATCGACAACCTGTTCAGCTCCGTCACCGACATGTACGAGCTGAACCAGCCCAAGGGCGGCGAGGACACCCCCCGCGACCTCGGCCCCCTGCCAACCGGCTCCAAGGTCCTGTTGGGGAGCTTGCTGGCGGTGTGGGTGATATTGGGGGCAGTGGCGATTGCGAGGAAGGCGAAGGAGAAAGGCTAGAGTGTGTTTCTAAATGCAGGAAGATGCAATTTCGAGTGGATTTGCCTGCATTTCAAGGCGATTTTCCGCAGGCTTAGTGGGGCTAAGTCAAGGA
>ONJE01000071.1 GCA_900318045.1 uncultured Eubacteriales bacterium | reverse complement strand
TTATAGTATAATAAGTTCTAAAAAACCGCTTCACAATGTTCCGCAATTTATCTCAGATTGAGGTACTTATCCACGAATATATACTCGGCTGTACGGAATTCATGAAAATACAAAATGAAAAGAGGAGTGTGGCAGATGATGAAAACATTTTGCATTCCGATCAAAGTAGAAGATGAAAGCGACCTTTACGATAGATTTCTCCCCTCCGGCCTGTCCTTCAGCGGCGAACTGGTGGACTACCTGACGGACTACATAGAGGACCGGAAAACCGGAGAAAAGATATGTATAGAACTTCACGCCGCCAAAGAACCTGACATGGAACGCTTTCGCAACACCTATAACGCTTATATTACAAAGCTGATCCAACGGAACAAGCGGGAGACGACCAAGGTCGACTTACAGGCCATTATGTTCCTGGCTATGGGCATCGCGTTTGTCGTCATCGGCTTTGCGCTCGCTGACAAGATTGACAGGATCGCCACCGAAATCTTCGCTGCCGGCGGCTCGTTCGCGCTGTGGGGTGCCATCGCGGCGTTTCTGGAAACGCTGCCCACCCTTCGCTACAAGACAAAGCTGTTGGAACGGGTAGCCTTAAAAGCGGATATTCGCTTCAAGCCGGAGGTGTGATTGTATGAAAGTCACATTCTTTGGCACGACAACGCTCCTGTTCGACGACGGCAGGGACCAGGTTTTCTTTGACGCCCATATGACGCGTCCATCCCTGCTGAAATACATCTGTGGCAGCGATGTCACGGATGGCCAGCTGGTGGAGGATATGCTTGCGCTGCACCACATCGACAGGCTTCGCGCCATATTCATCTCCCACACCCATCACGACCACGTGATGGACGCGCCGTTTATCGCGAACAAGACCGGCGCGACCATCTATGGAAGCAGCTCCGCCATGAACGTGGCCAGGGGCGGCGACGTGCCCGAGGCACAGCTGGTCCAATTCCAGCCGAATGAAACCTACCAGGTCGGCGGATATTCCATCAAGGTTATCCCCTCCCTCCACTCCAAGCCGACCATCCTCAACAACGACCTGGGGCAGACTATCGACGCGCCGCTGAGGCAGCCGGCCCGCCTTCGCAACTACAAGGAGGGCGGCTCCTATGACTTCTATGTGGAGGCGGAAGGCAAGCGGATCATGATCCGTCCCAGCTTCAATTACGTCGAGGGACAGATGGACGGCTACAGGGCGGACGTCCTGTTCCTCGGCGTCGCCGGCCTTCAAAAGGCGGACACCGCGATGGAAGCGGCTTTCTACCGTGAAACGATCGAGAAGGTGGACCCAAAGCTGGTCATACCGGTCCACTGGGACAACTTTTTCTCGCCGTTGACGAAGCCGGTCGTTGGCATGCCGAAGCTGATAGAAAAAACGGAGGTCGTATTCTTCAGGCTGGCGAGGTATTGCGCCGCCAACGGCAGAAATTGCCTGGTTCAGATTCCCGGGACGAGCGTTGAGTTATAAATGCCCGACAGAAGAGCGATACAAATGCCGCGCATTGACCACTCATGAAGCATTACCGGCTCTTTGCCGCCATCTATATTTGGCACTGTTCAGAAATGATCTGAACATTCTGCTTGTCTAAATCTCCATATGCTGTGTTGTCGTCGGTCAACGATGCCCCGCATCGCCTCCCTCCTCCGCCTTGCATATGAAGATTTATTCTGCGCATAATTGTTCAGCTCATTTCTTCACAGCGCCTATAACAAAACCAGGAATTACTCACCCATAATCCGCAGACAGCGGAATAACATAAGGAGGTTATCACATGGAAGTGAAGAGAGTCAGCATCAGGGAAGCGAAGAAGCGCATCAAGGACGACCCGGAACTCAGCAAGATGCTGGTCAGAAGCGGATGGAAGGAAATCGCGCTGGATCTGGATGGCGACGGCATGGCAGACGTGTTGTTTTCCAACGTCGATGGCGGCAGAAAGATCGACACGATTGCGGTTGATCTGAGCGGTAACGGTGAATTCAACCTCTACCTGCATGACTTTGATCACAACGGGATTCCGGATACGGTCTGCATGGTGGAAGACGGTGGCAAGGAACAGGCTGTCGCATTCGGCGGAGAGGTCGAGCTGGGCTTCATCAATCTGGGCGTGCGCATCGCCAACATGCTTGTGGCCGAAAATTTCCTGAACCGGGAGCTGGGCGTCTCGCTGGCCGACCTGGCCGCCTACCTGAAGCTGCATGCACAAGCCATGCTGAATGCCCTTGAAAAGCGCGAAAACGCCCAGGGGATTGACAAGGTTTACTATTTCCTGAACGATGCCGTGACCTACTATCTGGCGACTGTGGATGGAACGAAGCCCCGGGTCAGGCCTTTCGGCACGATCCTTCTGTATGACGGGAAGCTGTACATCCAAACCGGAAAAGTGAAAGCGGTTTCCAAACAGATCAAGGCAAATCCATTTGTAGAGATCTGTGCTTTCCTGAATGGCGCCTGGCTTAGGATTGCGACCGAGCTGGTCGAGGATGACAACCACGACGCGAAGGTCGCCATGCTGGAAAAGCTGCCTTCCCTGAAGGAACTGTACAGTGCGGACGACGATAACATGCAGATGTTCTACATGAAGGACGCCACCGCCACGTTCAGCTCCTTTGTCACCGAGCCGGAAGTCATCAATTTCTGAGTCGCTACCGGAATATAACATATCCCCGGGGACAATGAGACAACCAGGAAAATACCGCACAATTATGGTGGATCAGCTGACGAATGGATTTTTCGTAAGGCGCTGATGCGTATTTCGCAGGTTTACTGACAGTGAATCAAGAGAACTGCATCAGATGACTGGTGGAAAATGCACCGTCGCCGCCGTATTGTGCGATATTTCTTTAATTGCCTGGCCATGGCTTGTAATCTGTACCTATACCGAGCGCGGCACAGTAAGCCTTGAACTGGCTGAGAATGTGACATTCACCGATGGCTATTTCCTTGATGCAGCTGCCCTCGAAGCGGGTCAAAAGCCTTTGATCGTCACGGGCATCGAGGCCGTTACCAAGGCCATCATGGAATCCGAAAACGACAGCTTTGATGCGCTCAACACCGAGGTAGTTATTGAGAATGGCAAGGTTGTGGATATCGCCCGGTGCTATACCCCGTAAAAAACAAACTTCTTCTCCATCCATTCAGCGACCCCCTCTTTGCAAGCCGAAGAGGGGGTTTTCGCACAGATCACAACAAACTGCTTGCCTGAATCCGCCCCGGCGCCCTGAAAACGGCGTCAGCTTCGCCTGGCTTCAGCCTCGTATATCAGTTCGCCCAGCGTTTGCATCAGGTGTTCTGATTCCACCGGCTTAGTCAGGTGAGCGTTCATGCCGGCCTGAAGACTTCGCTGAACATCCTCGTCAAAGGCGTTTGCAGTCAGGGCAATGATCGGAATGTACCTGGCATCCTCACGATCCATTGCCCGGATTGCGGCGGCAGCCTCCAGGCCGTCCATCTCCGGCATGCGCACGTCCATCAGTATGGCGTCATAATAATGCGGTTCGTGATTCGCAAACATCTCGAGGGCGATCCGGCCATTCTCGGCATGCTCGCTTTCTACATCCTCCATTTCCAGCAGGTCCATCATGATTTCAGCGTTGATTTCCATATCCTCGGCCAGCAGTATGCGCCTCCCCGCCATCTCTACCCGTTTCTTTTCCTTGAACAGGTCCATGTTATTGCGACGGGCGATACGTTCAAATTCACCAATGACGTTGGAAGCGAACAGGGGCTTGGCCAGGAAGCTGTCCACCCCGACGCTCTGCGCCTCATCCTGAATGTCATCCCAGTTATAAGCAGTCAGTACGACGACGGTCGTATCCCGGTCAAACTGTTCACGGATGGCCCTGGTCGCCTCCATGCCATTCATCTCAGGCATGTTCCAGTCCATCAGCACCAGGTTATAGGGCTCCTGCTTCGTATGCTGTACCTCCAGCATGCGCAGGGCTTCCATTGCATCTGTGCAAACATCGACCCTGACCCCCACTTCATCCAGCACCATTCTTGCGTGTTCCGCCGCCACGATATCGTCGTCCACCACGAGGACGCGCATATCATGCAAATCCACACTGTCCTCGCGTTCCGGCCCCTCGCGCTTGCAGTCCCTCAGCGTCACCGACACGGAAAACTGGGTGCCCACGCCCTTCTCGGATTCGACGGAGATGCTGCCGTTCATCATCTCCACAATGCTCTTCGTGATGGCCATGCCCAGGCCGGTGCTGCCGTATTTGTTCTTGCGGCTGCCGTCTTCCTGGGAGAAGGCGTCAAAGATCTTCGGAATAAACTCCTTGTCCATCCCGATGCCGGTATCCCGGATGCAAAAGCACAGCGTAGACTGGTTTTCAAACTGCCCTGTCCGCTCCACCGTCATGGTCACGCTGCCAGGCGCGTCCGTAAATTTGATCGCATTGCTGAGGATATTGATGAGCACTTCCTTCAGCTTCATGTCATCGCCGATATAGTAATCGTCCACCCGACTCAGGATGCGGCATTCGTAGGTCAGCCCCTTATCGGCGCACTGGGACATGACCATCGTATTGATCTGTTCGAGCATGGCGCTGAACGAGAATTCCTCCCGCCTCAGAACCAGGCGGCCAGACTCAATCCGGCTCATATCAAGTATATCGTTGATCAGGCTGAGCATGTGACGGGCGCTGCTGCCGATTTTTTCCAGGTATTCGCGGGTCTCCGGGTCCAGGGTGTTGTTCCGCAGCGCCAGCGTATCCAGACCGATGATCGCGTTCATCGGCGTGCGAATCTCATGGCTCATGTTTGAGAGGAACGCCGTCTTGGCCTTGTTTGCCTCTTCCGCCATGGCCAGCGCTTCAGCGAGGGTCTCGTTTTTCGCCATGGACTCCCGCACTTCGGCATCTATCTCCGTCAGGCCCAGTCCAATCGAGTGTACCATGTGATCGTCGCGGTCCTCCACGCGGCGGACGCCTGCCATGCGGATCATCTCATAGTATTCGCGGCCCGCCCGCCTTGCCAGGTAGCGATAGGCAATGAGGGGCTGTACTGACAGGGCTTCACGGATGTTGTCCGGGTTGATAAAGCTCAAAAATCCCTGTCGATAGCTCTCCGTCACCGCGTTATTGGCATACCAGGTCAGGCGTTCAAGGTAAGGAAACTGGACTCCCTCCGGCGTTTGCTCCGTGTCGTTCGGATCGCCTCGATAGCATATGCCTGTATCCTCGTCCAGATTGACGTAGTGTCACGGCATATGTCAGACATTTTGCGCCGCCTTTGCACAAATGCGCCCTCGGGCAAGGTGAACACTCCTGTGGAATCACTTCATCTTTCAGCTGTTTAATCAGCGGACTGTTCCGATACAGCTCCAGCATATCGCTTTCCAGGTCGCTCAGGTTGGCGTTGATCTGTTCGATACGGGAGCTGAACTGACGGGTCATGAACAGCGTCAACCCGATACTCACGCTCAACGACAGCACGCAGGCAATGATCGTCGTGAGTGTGTTCTGGTTGAGGTGACTCATGTACCATGAAGCTTCAAAATCAACCGCTACCACGCCACCCACTTTTCCCTCGCTGGTATAGACCGGGCTGTAGGCGCTGTAAAAGCGGCCCCACCGATCCTCATAGGGCTTGTCATCCACGGAGGGGATTCCCAGGCTGGCGTTGTAGAGGGCATCCGTATAGGCCACGGGAGATCCAAACTCGGCGGGGTCAACGGCATCTGAATCAATGGTAAACACAAAGGACTTGTTGCCCATATCCCTTACACAATAGATATAAGCCAGGTTGATGTTGTCCCGGAAGCGATTGAGCGTGTTCACCACCGCCTGGTATTCCGGAGCGTACTTATCCTCTGCCGACAGGTGTTCCAGCACATCGCCGTCCAGCATGACCGCCGCTGTTTTGACGACATCCAGCATGCGCTCATCGATCTGCGTTTTCATGGCCTTCTGCGACTGCCGCGTCAGCGCCGTGCCCAGGGCAATATTCGTAACGAGCAGAAAAGCCGATGTAATCAGCAGGATTCTCGCTCGCAATCCAAGGTGTTTCATCCCCGTTCCCCCCATATCAATCGTCGATACGGCCCGTCTGCCTTCAATTACCGGGCCTTCTTTCCGCTTCGTAGATCAATTCTCCAAGCACCTGATACAGTATGTTTGGCTCAATCGGCTTGGTGAGGTGCGCGTTCATGCCCGCTTGCAGCGATCTCTGCACATCCTCATCGAAGGCATTTGCGGTCAGCGCGATGATCGGAATCCTTTTCGCGTCCTCCCTGTCCAGCGCACGAATGGTCGCCGTCGCCTCCAAACCGTCCATCTCCGGCATGCGTACATCCATCAGGATGGCCGCATAGCTACCGATCCCACTTTTCGCAAACATCTCTACAGCCATGTTGCCGTTCCTTGCGTGATCCGCTTCAACGCCCTCCATTTCAAGAACGTCGATCATGATTTCCGCATTGATCTCCATGTCCTCCGCCAACAGGATCCGGCGTCCCGAGAGGTCCGCGCGGTTCTTCTTCCTGAACAGGGACATATTGTTTCTACGCGCGATCCGCTCAAATTCATCGATGATATTCGCGGCGATCAGTGGCTTCGCGAGGAAGCTGTCTACGCCGACGCGGTGCGCCTCTTCCCGAATATCATCCCAGTTGTACGCCGTCAGAACGACGACAGTAGACTCGTTGTCGTACACCTTCCGTATCTCATCAGACGCCTCAAGGCCGTTCATTCCCGGCATATTCCAGTCCATCAGTACCAGGTTGTACGGTTTGTGCTTGGTATGCTGAATCTCCATCATGCGCAAGGCCTCTTCACCGCTGGTACAGATATCCGCCCGAACGCCGACCTCATCCAGGACCATCCTGGCGTGTTCTGCCGCTATCGGATCGTCGTCCACCACCAAAACATGCAGCGAATGCGGATCTATCGTGTCTCCGATCTCCTGAACGCCCTGATCGCAGTTCCTCAAGGTGACCGTCACGGCAAATTCTGTACCAACGCCCTTCTGCGACTCTACGCTGATCGTACCGTTCATCATCTCGACGATCCGCTTCGTAATCGCCATACCCAAACCCGTGCTGCCATATTTTGTCGTGTAGCTTCTGTCTTCCTGGGAAAAGGCCTCGAAGACCTTGGGAATAAAAGCCTGATCCATGCCTATGCCGGTATCGCGGATGCTGAAGCGAAGGGTGGATTGATCCTCAAAGACCGCTGTGCGCTCTACGCTCATCGTAACGCTGCCGGGCGCCTCGGTGAATTTGACGGCATTCGACAGGATATTGATCAGCACTTCCTTGAGCTTCATATCATCTCCGATATAATTCACGTTCATTGAACTCAGGACATGGCATTCATAGCTCAGGCCCTTCTCGGCACACTGGGACGTAACCATGAGATTGATCTGCTCGAGCATTGCGTTCAGCGAGAAGACCTCCCTGTTCAGAACCAGGCGGCCGGATTCGATACGACTCATATCCAGTATGTCGTTGATCAGGCTAAGCAGGTGTTTGGCGCCTCCGCCAATCTTCCGGAGGTAATCGCGCGTCTGGTCGCTGAGGGTCTCGTCCCGCAGTGCGAGGGTATTCAGTCCGATAATGGCGTTCATGGGCGTACGAATTTCGTGGCTCACGCTGGAAAGGAAGGACGACTTTGCCTTGTTGGCTTCTTCCGCCGAAGCCAGCGCCTCCGCCAGAGCTTCGCTCTTTGCCATGGTTTCGCGCATTTCGGCGTCGACATCGGAAAAGCCCACGATGATAAAACGCTCGTCGTCCGCCATGAGAGATATCTTCATGCTCACGTAGGTTGGGCCATGATCGCCTTCCTGCCGGTAGGTCATGACAAAGGTATCCTTCCGGCTCAGGGCTTTCATCAGTCCCCGTCGATTCGTCGCGTTCAGGAAGGCTTCCCGATCCTCAGAATAGACCTTCTGGGCGAGATCCTCCCGGCAATCGCTGAAGAAATGCCAGCCGCGCTGCATCTCTGAAAGCATGCTGCCCTCATTGTCAATGCGGTACTCGATGTATTCCTCGCTGTCCAGATTGACATAGAACAGGTCCGTATAATCCCGGGCCAGCGTCTGGGCGATGTGCGTATAAATGATACCGGCGCTGCGGGCGTTTTCATAGGCTTCCTTTGTCATGACGTTTTCATGCTGTATGCGCACCATGTCCGTAACATCCTGGCAAATACCCAGCACACACAGGCGACCCGAGGCATCCGTGTACTTTAATTTCGTTGTCTGCAGCTGCCGTTGGTTTCCCGCCGCGTCCGGCACCTCTTCATAAAATATGAAGGGTTCGTCCATCGACAGCGCCATCTGATCGTCCAATACGAAATGATTGGCGGTCTGGGCATCGAATATCTGCGCGTCGGTCAGCCCAACCACGCCGTCGGGGTTATCCTTGTGGGCATAGTTTGCAAACGCCTGGTTACAGGCCAGGTATACCCCTGTTTTTGCGTCCTTTGTAAATGTCATACCCGGCATGTTGTCCAACAGGGAACTGATCGTCTGCTTCAGCTCCGTGATCTTTTTTGCGGCAATCGCCTCGTTTTCCGCTTCAGTCAATCTCGCCCCAAGTCTTTGTGTTTCCCGGTAATTGTTCAGCATCATCGAGACCACGATGACGAACAACCCCAGGGATAAGACGGAGTACATCGAATTCGCACTGCTGATGGCCTTTGCCTGCTCCCGCAGAAAGCTGGCCCTTTCCTCTCTGACGTTTGCATCGGAATCGTCTGTCGGATGAGACTCATGATATTCAAAAATGCGTTCCACCGCATTGTTGGCCGCGCTCTCCGTCGCCCTGGATACCCACATAATGGAGGCGAACAGCATCAGTATCAGGAGTATGATCCAAACGATAACGCGCTGCTTGTACTCCCGGTTCTGATCCCGGCGTATCAGCACCCGGAAATAGCCAAGCCCCAGCACCGCCCATACAATAAACAGTATGTATGAGACCGTCTCCATGGCGTGGAACGGCAGCAGCCCCGGAATCAACAGCAGCAGTAAAAATACGGTCATCAGGAGGATTCCGGCAAAGCCGGTACATTGCTCCAGGCGTTGCCCCTCCTGCTGGGCATGGCGGAAAACGGCGTGGGAAATCAACCAGTAGATGATCGTCGCGCCCAGCGTTGTGACATCGACGATCCAGCCAATCGCCGTCCTTCCCAGGAAGGGAATCAAGGCAGAGACGGCGATGACGGCAATAATCGCCCTTGTGGGAATGCCGCGCCCGCTCAGCTTTGACAGCATGCGCGGCGCTTCTCCCTCCCGCCCCGCTGCGTACAGCAATCGGCTCAGGGCCAGAAGGTTTGCGATCAGGCTGGTCAGGATCACGGTGAAGAGCGCCAGCATCAGAACCGTGACGCCCGTCTGACCCAGATAATAATTCGCGGCGTAAAACGCCGGAACCGCCTTGATACCCTCCAGATTGCCCATGTCCCGGATGTAAGCCAGCCAGCTGTCGTATTCGGGCGGATAGGCCGAGACGGACAGCAGGGAAACAAACAAATAGAGCAATGTGGTGAGCAGCACGGACCCAATCAGTATGCCTCTCACCTTCCTGACCGGGAAGTCGTATTCCTCGGAGAAGTGAGCGACGTTTTCAAATCCGATGAATGCCCACGGAGAAATGGCCGTGATGCGTATGATTTGCGCGAATGCGCCGGATTCTTCCATGTACAGCGGGGAATAGCTGAACGCGCTATCGTGCCGGAGGATCGCGATGACCGCACATACCGTGAAACCGACCGTGAAGGTCAGCGCGGCGACAGACATGATATGGTTGATCAGGCGCGTTGCGTTGGCGCACAGCAGGCCGATGAGCACCACCGCGCAGATCGAGAGCAGTGCCTCGCCAAACCATACCCGATACCCAAAGATGCTGTAACGGAAGCCAAATTGAAAACTGTTGCCAAGGAAAAAACGGGCAAACAGCGGCAACGAGGTCATGTTGGCCCACAGGACGGCCAGGTAGGTCAACAGCACAAACCAGAACGCGAGAAAGCCCAGATCCTTTCCTCCCACACGCTTTTGAAAGGTGTAAATGCCACCCGCGTCCGGAGCCTTGCGAACCATATACTGAAGGTTCCAGGTGATCACAAAGATGATCGCCATCCCGAGCAGCATCCCGAATACCGTTCCCAGCACACCGGATTTTTGCAGGTAGGTGTTACAGGTAACGATGAATGAGCCCCAGCCGATACTCGCACCGATTGAGAACGCCCAGATGCCCAGCGGCGTGAATCGGGAACGCAATCCAGTGGAGAGCTTTTCCGTCCGCAATTCTGAAGAGACGTCCGTTTTATTGTGTTTCATGCTTGTCGCCTTTCTCCCTGCATCAGGTATCTGACAATCAGCGTTTATTCCTTATTGGCCTTCAGGCTGCTCTTGTTCTCGTACATATTATGGTCCGCACGTTCAAATACCGGCGCCACGCAAGCATCCGCCTCATATTTCGCCATACCACAGGCAATGACGATGCCCCCGTCCCGCTTCGCCTTCGTATTATGCGTGTATACCCTCTCGATCAGCGTCTCTATGTCCTCGTAATCGCTCCCCTGCGCGATGACCGCGAACTCATCTCCGCCAATGCGGAATACAGGGCTGTGCTTGAAGATATCGCATATGATCTTGCAGGCATTCCGCAGGTATTGGTCCCCCGCCTTATGCCCGTCGTTGTCATTGACCTTCTTCAGGTCGTTTACGTCCAGAATCACGATGGCAAACTCCGGCCCCCGTTGCTCCGCGATTTGAGCATTGATCCTCTCCTCTGTCTCAAGGTAGGCGTGCCTGTTCTTGACACCCGTAAGGGCATCGATGTTGACATCCTTCCTGGCCTGTGCAAGCCGCCTGACATACTTTTCCTCCTGACGGACCTGGGCATCGATGTCGATGATACCCACAATCAGCCGGGCTCCTTCCTTTTCCTCTACAATAGCCGCCTTGAGCTGCACATAGAGCGGCGAACCATCCATCATGATGCGGTAGCTCAGCGTGAAGATGCCGTGCTGCCCGATCTCGCCAAGTATGTTCTCTCTTGTAAAGGTGGACAGGAAGCGGTTCTGATCCTCTGGATGGATGATACTGAGGGCTGCTTCCCGCGTTGCGGCGAAGTAATCCCCGCCAGTCTTCGCCTGAAAAAGCTTTTCATAGCTGGCGCTGGCGCTGAATTCACGATAATAGCCCGTCTCCGGAACCACGACGTAGATACACAGATAATCGCCGGTGAGCGCGCTCAGCCGCGCATAGGCGATGCGCTCCTCTTTCATTCGCTCAGCCGCGTGGCGCTGCTTCATCTGCTCGTCAACGTCCATCACGCCTATGACGATGTATCGCTCATCGTCCGTCATGCGCGATATCCGCATGCTGACATAGGTCGCCCTTTCTTTCTGGAGTAAACGGTAATTCACAACAACCGTCTTGTTTCGATCCAGCTTTTTCACGAGCTTCTTTCGATCCAGCGCCTCCCTCACAATCGCCCTGTCGTCGGGATAGATGGCCTGCTCAATGTCGATCATACACTGTTCAAAGAAGTGCCAGCCCCGCCGCGCTTCGGTAAGCGTGCCGCTTTCGTCGTCGGTCTGGAATTCTATATACTCTTCGGAATCCAGGTTGACGTAATACAGGAAAGTATACCCCTGGGCCAGCGTTTGGGCAATGTGGGTGAATATGATATTCGCGCTGCGGGCCTTTTCATAGTCTTCTTTTGTGCCGGCATTCTCACGCCTGACGCTCACCATATTCGTCACATCCTGGCAGATTCCCAGGACGCACTGCCGGCCAAAAACGTCCGTGTATTTCAACTTGGTGGTCTGAAGCTGTCGCTGGTTTCCGACACCATCCGGCACGTTTTCAAAGAAGATATACGGTTCATCCATAGAAAGGGCGATCCGATCCTCCTCGTCAAACTTTGCAGCGGTTTTTGCATCGAAAATTTCAGCGGCGGTAAGGCCGATGACGTCATCCGGCGTACTCCTGTGCGCATAATCCGCAAAGGACTGGTTACACGCCAGATACACGCCTGTTTTCGCGTCCTTTGAGAAGTTCATACCGGGCATGTGGTCGAGCAGGGAGGATATGGTCTGCTTCAATTCCACGATTTCGGCGGCTTCATCCAGAAGGCGCTGCTGCTCGTTGGCCTTTCTCTCCGCCTTCAGCTTCTGAGACAGAAGCACGATGATGACGAAAAACACCGCAGAGACGATAATGAGTACAATGATCCAATGATCCCTGAGGAAACGGGAAAAGGTCAGCTGCTGGTTGGATTTCATGTAGGAAGCAAGCGCGGAATCCATATCCTCGCTCTTCGTCATGGTCACCGTCCTGTTCAAGATGAAATACAGCGTCTTTTCGTCCCTGTTTACCGCGAAGGAAAGAGGCATGCTTTCGCCGGTCGGAACGGAGAAAAAATGGTATTTATCGATGATGTCTTCTTTTTCCGGTATTCTGTAGTTGCTTACGAGTATGCAATCCGCCTTCTGTGAATCAACCGCATCAAAGCATGCCCTGTCGTCCTTGAAGACAGCTCTCTTGCATGAAGGATACCGTTCCATGATGAATGTGTCCAGATTCACGTTTTCGGCGCTGACCGCAAAAGTAAGCGTACTGTTCCCGGAGATGCTCTGGTTGTCCGATGAGCGCACGACGACGTTCATCTCTGTCTTCATCGCCGGATCTGTCAGCCTGACGCCCATCTGTTCGGCATCATAGGAACTCAGGTTGACCGGGAAGACGCAATCGATCTCACCGGACTTC
This sequence comes from uncultured Eubacteriales bacterium, assembly GCA_900318045.1. Classification (GTDB taxonomy): domain Bacteria; phylum Bacillota; class Clostridia; order Christensenellales; family Aristaeellaceae; genus UBA2862. Next base: position 1,599 of record ONJE01000071.1, on the reverse strand, counting down.
ATGGCCTTCAATGCGGCCTCCGTCGTGGTATAGGGAATCGCTTCGAATTGAATATCCTTCCTCAGGCTGTTGACGGCGTGAGCCAGGTAATCTTTCAACGCGCCGGTCAGCTCGCCTGTTCCATGATCCGTTTGACAGAACGGAAGAAAATCGTCCAAATAGCCTATACGGATAGCGCCGTGCGAACTGAGCCAGTCCTCCTGGTCCGGCGTCAGGAATATGTCCTTTTTCGTGGTGTTATAATGGTTTTCTTCGGATATCTTCTGGTTAAAATACGGGTCTTCATCCTGGATTCCGGACAGGGCCATGTTCAATTCGGCGAGCAGATCCGGCCTGCGCTTATTGACCGCATAATAAAAATACGATTCGCCTACCCGGCATACAGGATACACCCCCTCCTCCGAACCGAGGGTGTATATGGTGGCATATCCGTCAAGCTCGTCCCGCACAAGCATTTCAAGGGATTCCGCTTCACCGGCTACCAGTGGGACGACATCAATCACAAGCCCGTTTTTTTCCGCCCATTCCTTCAGGAAGCCCTCCTGTACGCTGCCCTGGTTGACGCCGATTCGTTTCCCGTTGAAGGTGGAGATATCCTGCGCAGATATTTCCCGGTTCGCCGCATTAACATAAATATAATAGGCTTCCGCACCCATCGGCAGGTCAGGGAAGGACATGTACGCCGTGCGCTCCTCAGTATAGGAAACGTCGCTCAACAGGTCAATCTCACCGTCAATCAGCATCTGCAGCAGGTTCGACCAGCTATCCTCCACATACTCATACGTCCATCCGGTGTATGCAGAAATCTTCTGCTGATATTCGTAATCGATGCCTTTGCGTCTTCCAAACTGGTCCCAGTAGCAAAATGACGAATCGAACCAGCCGACGCGCACGACTTTATGGTCTGGCTGTTGTGCTGAGACTGGAAATGACGTATGAATGGCAAGCAGAACGATCAGGCACAAACAGAGGGATACCCATTTCTTTATGCGCATAACGACAGGCCCCCATTTCTTGAATTCCCGAATATGGTGCAAGCATGTTCAGTCAAGGAATTTGCAGGCTGCAGCTGGCGGAGAAGGCACCTCCAAGCGTACTGCCGTATAGTGCGGTATTTCCTAATATAATTATAGCATACTCCCAAACAATTTACTACCCATTTACAATAAAAACATGCTCCGAAGAAGCGCCTTCAGCGTTCATTTCAAAACTGATACATCTGAGCCGTTGATATTCAAAATTTCTATATGGAAATACCGCACAATGCGCGCGGCACATTAACGGCTGAATTTCAGCCATTTGCTGCCTGCAAAACCCTTGATCATGCAACCAGGTAGCCTTCGTTTTTTGCAGCTTGCATCTGACTAAAACTGATCTCGTTACAGCACCACTTGATTATGCGGTATTTCCATAGGGAAATACCGCACAATTAAGGTGGTCGGCTGGCGAGTGGCTTTTGGCTGGAAGCTTCGCTGCAGATCCGTCAGATGCGCCTGTATATTTCGCAGGCTGAGACCGCGGCATCAGGGGTGCAGCGCTTTCATATTTTCTTCTTCCTCGGTTATCTCCCTGACGAGCTCTGACTCTGTGATTCCACTC